>JBOHCW010000001.1:0-11815 GCA_050725375.1 Actinocrinis sp.
GTCGTCTGGTGACCGGCCGTGGTTGTAAGCAAGGGACCCGGAGACACCTTCCACGGCCGGTCAGGGAACGAGCATAGCGGCCCGTGGTGGGACAGGTCCAACCGCAAGCCCAAGCCGTCGCATGTCGTGTTCGGAGACGCGGATCTCGCCCTCCATGCCCTCCCATTGGAACTTGGTGCGTCCGCGCAGGTGGTCACGAACCCACGTCAACCGTTCATCGGGGGTGTGGGGTCGGATGCGGCGCGAGTGCCCATCGACCCAGTGCTGGAGCGCCTTGCGGCGTGTTTCGCCGGACTCGTAGTCGCGAAGTCGGAAGACCTTGCGCGCGCCTTGTGATGTGGTTGGCACGAGCACTCCGGCCGCCGAGCCGGGCCGCTTGAGGTGCACGTGCCAGTGGTATTCGCGACCGAAGTGGAAGCCCATTGAGCAGGCCAACGCCAAGATCTCCAGGGTCCCGTTTTCCGTCTTGTGCAGTGGTCGATCGAGCTGGAGATGCTGCCAACTTTCCCAGTCGGGATGATTGATACCGAAGTATTTGGCAGACGTGCGGGCCTCGCCAGTCGCAGGATTGATGTATAAGCGTGCGCATTCGATGACATACCGGGCCATGCGCGCGACGGGCAGCCTGGGTCGCTTGACTTGGCGGTAATGATGGGCCACGAACCAGCCGCTCATTGGACCGCCATCGTCCAGGAACCTCCCTGCGCAGAAGTCGAGCGGTGTCGCGAGGTCGGCTGGCCAGAGTCGCGTGAAGATGTCGTCGCCGTAATCGGCGTGGGTGGTCTCGGCGTCTAGTAGCGGGGCCATGTTGTCGAAGTGCTTCAATGGCCAAGACCAGCCCCCGTATTGCCATGTGTCAGGCCGGGGCCGTGCGTTTTGGAGCATATCGAGCACGTTGTCGATGGGCATCTTGAACGCCTGTGGGCGCGGTGTCGTGCGCTTCGGGGCAGGTTCTTCTGCGTGACCGAGGCAGTGCGCGCACTGCGTGGTGGGTAGTTCGGTGAATTCGCAGCGTTCAGCCATCAGTGGGCTCCTTGGGGTGTTGCTCGTGGCGGGTGGCGGGACAGTGGAGGTCAACGGCAACCGGGAGCGTGGCTTGATCCCGGGAATGCAAAAGCCCCCGCCGAGTGGCGGGGGCTTTGTCGTGTGCTAGCTGCTACGCGGCGCGCGCCCGCACAATCCCGCCGCTGCGAGACTCGCGATTCGCGTTCACCGCCAGGGGAGTGGCCGGCGTCGGCTTCGGTGTGACGAGGTGGGCCACGTCCGCCCACCGGAACTCGTGCTTGCCGTGCGGCCCGGTGTGCACCGGCTTGATCCCGGCGCGCCAGATTTTCTTCTTCAGCCTGCCCTCGTCGGCATCGCCTGCGAGCAGCGCGAGCTGCTTGACGGTGACACGCCGGTCGGGTTCCTGCGCGTATGCGGGATCGATGCGGCGCGGTTGCTTCGGCGCGCACACGTAGTCGAGGCACAGCAGGGTTTTCAGGTCCGGTGTGGGCACGACGGTGTGGCCGGCGCAGTACGGGCATACGAGCCGTGTGCGGGTGGACGCGGCGTACGCGGCCCGCAGGTGCCTGTCCATGGTGGCGTCGATGCGTTGGCCGAGTTCGGCGGGCAGCGTGGGGCGGTGCGTGTCGAAGTAGTCGAGCAGTTCGCGCCCGCTGGCGGCGTCGATGCGGATGCTGATCCGCTGGGCCGCGTGGTTGCGGGCGGTGGCGCGCGCTACCTCATATGTGTGTTCGATGACTGCCGGGTCGCGTTTCACGGCGTCTTCGATGTCTGTCACGGCCAGGTTGACGCCGGGTGGGGTGGGTGGCTGCCGGTAGTTGCTGCGCCGGTCGGTTTCGGGGCGGGGCGGGGGGACTTTGGCCGTGTGGTGGTCGAGGAGGCGGGCGAGGGCGTGTACCGGGTTGGGGTATTCGCCTTCTTGTTTGTCTCTCGCGCCGCCAGTTTCCATGGTCGTGTCGCCCTCCCCTTGGTCTTGCGCACCCCTCGCAAGGTGTGTGTCTTTGTGGTCGCGCCGTGTGATCGTCGGTGCTTCGGCGCTGTTCAGCGCTTGTGCAGGTGTTGTTTTCGGCTTGAGTGCCCGGATCATAGTCCCGCGTCGGGGGTTGGGATAGTCGGTGGTTGTCACCATGTCAGACAACGCATCTGAGGCCGCGTGAATACGGTCCGTGACGGTTTTTTGTCACCTGAACGAGCCACATCCCACCCGAGACTATAAGAACTGGCGTTCGAATATGTGCCGCGCAAGCCCCCAACCGCTACAGAGGGTATACACATGCCTACTGCAATGTAAATGCTCGACAATCACCTGACGCCAAATTGCCAACTTCACTGAAACGGCGTCAGAAACGGCCGCCAGGTACGTCACCGCGCGCCCGCGACCATGCAGAAAGCATAAACCCGGCCGATGACACGGCCGGGTGAAGCGCGCGGAGTCAGCGCGCGGAGTCAGCCTCCGGCCGCAGCGACGCGATCGCGACCGTCAACATGTCCTCAAGGAACGACGCCGACGAACTGTCGGCCTGCCCGGTCTCGCGGGCGGAGACGACCAGTCCCAGCGCGACGGCCAAGCCGGCGTCGAAGCCGAGCCGGGTCGCGGGGTCGGTCAGGTTCACGCCGCGCGCTTCGGCGTCGGCGGCGAGTGTGGCCGCCATGCGGCGTATGAGGTCGGCTTGGTCGGCCTCGGGGGTGGCGGCGGGGCTCATGGCGTGGGGTCTCCAGTCGGCGGCGGCTCCGGGTTGCGCTGTGCGGTGTAGTCGCTCCCGGCGGCTTCATGGTTGCCGGGCTGTGACAGGTGGGACGATACACGCACAGTGCAGCGGGCCAACAGATCCGTTCGCCCGTTTACGCGGTATTGAAACCACCTTAACCCTGTAACCTGCGGGATCGCAGTCGTATGGCGTCACCTGATGGAAGCTACCGGCGGGTATGGGGTCGCACAGCCGTTCGCGCGCACTACCCCCCGTTACCGTCCCGTGTCCTACACGCCCGCGCCGCACTGCACGAGGTACGCGTCCAGATCCGGGCGCCGCACGCGCAGCGTCCCGGACGGATGTTTGATCACCTTCGGGCCGTGCCCGAGCCCGTGCCACCGGTAGAGGGTGGCGCGCGAGACTCCGAGCTCGTCGGCCGCCTGTTTCATGGTCAGCATCTCCACGCGCGGCACCGCGGCCTCCTAGCCCATTCGGGGGAACGACGAAGCCCCGCAACCGTGGATGGCTGCGGGGCTTCGGCAAGCTCGCCTGACACGCGCTCTCGGGGTAGGATCACTGGTCACAAGAGCGCTGAGGCTAGCAAAACTAGCTGGGACACAGGCCCCTTGTCCAGCCCCTCAGGCAAGCTTTTCACGCGGCGTATTCGCGGTGGCGCACCGGTCCTGAGCAGTCATTCAGATGGTCAGCGCGGGATGCGTACGTGCTGTGCGGACACGTGGATAGTAGGGCCGCGTCGGGAAACCGTCGCGGCCCTCTGCGTTGTGATCACGACGCCGGCATGATCACGCGGGCACCTTTCTCTTCGGGCTTCACGCACCACCGCTGTCAGTGAAGAGCGCGACCATGGAGGTATGGACCGCCCGCCGCCGTCGAAGGCCCGACACTCTCCGTCGGTGCTTCATGTCGACATGGACGCCTTCTACGCGGCGGTCGAGCAACAGCACAAGCCGAGCCTGCGCGGCAAACCGGTCATCGTGGGCGGGGTCGGGCTTCGGGGCGTGGTGTCCACGGCAAGCTACGAGGCACGCGTGTTCGGCGTGCGTTCGGCGATGCCGACCGCGCTCGCACGGCGCCTTTGCCCGAACGCGGCGTATCTGTACCCGCGCTTCGGGGCGTATCACGCCGTGAGCACCGTCGTCATGGACCTCCTCAAGGAGGTCTCGCCGCTCGTCGAGCCGGTCAGCTTGGACGAGGCGTTCGTCGACCTCGCCGCGATGTCGGACGGTCCGCCGCATGACGTCGCGCACGTGCGTGAGATCGCGGAGGGGCTTCGCGCGCGGATCGCCGAGCGCACCGGGATGACCGCGTCGGTCGGCGCGGGCACCTCGAAGCTGATCGCCAAGGTGGCCTCGGACGCGGACAAGCCGGACGGCTGCGTGATCGTGCCGGTCGGCGGCGAGATGGAGTGGCTCGATCCGCTGCCCGTGCGCGCGCTGTGGGGCGTCGGGCCGGCCACCGCCGACCGGCTGCGGCGGGTCGGCGTGGGCACCGTCGCCGACCTCAGGGTGCTGACCGAGTCGGACCTGGTCGGGCTGCTGGGAGTCTCGTGGGGCGGCATGCTGCACCGGATGGCGCGCGGACTGGACGGGCGCACGGTCGAACCGGCCCGGCCGACCCGCTCGATCAGCGCCGAGGACACGTACCCGCACGACCTGGCCGACCGTGCCGCTATGCGCGTGGCCGCGACCGAACTGGCCGAGCGCGTGGTGCGCAGGCTGCGTGCGTCCGGCCATACAGGGCGCACGGTGACCGTTAAGGCACGCGGCCACGACTTCACCACGGTCACGCGATCAGAAACGTTCGGCGCGCCGACGGACGACCGCCGCGTCGTGGTCGAGGCGGCGATGCGGCTGCTCGACGGCGCGGTCCCGGCCGCGACCGCCACCTCCAGCGGCATCCGGCTGCTCGGTGTCGGCGTGTCAGGGCTCGCCGACTTCGCGCAGGGGGATCTGGTCGCCGACCTGGCCGAGCTGATCGCGCAGGGCGAAGCGGCGCTGGAGGACGGCGAGCCGGACGGCGGCGCGTCTGAGGACGCGGACGGCGACGGGGACGCGGACGCGGACGACGGCGAGAGTGCGATACCCGCCGTGACGCTCTACGGACCGGTGCCGGTGGATCACAGCGCACGGCGGTGGCTCGCCGGCCAGGACGTACGGCATGCGCAGCGCGGCCAGGGCTGGGTGCAGGGCGCGGGCGTCGGCCGGGTCACGATCCGCTTCGAGGGCCCCGACACCGGACCTGGACGCATCGGCACCTTCCGCACCGACGATCCCGATCTCGAAGGGGTCGAGGCCGCCGACGTCGCACGCGCCGCGCTCGAATCGCTTGGGGCCGCCGAGCAGCGGCAGACCGGTTGACCTCCCGCCGTGGCCTTTACCGGGGCTCTGGGCGGCGTGTTACTCGGATCTGGGGCGATTCGCCGTGCCGCCGCCGACCGTGCGGGCACGTCGGGCGCCCATCCGCGGTGACGCGCGCCCCAAAACCAGGCGGGACGCGCTCTTAAATGGCCTAATCTGATCACGCATCGCGTGGTGCACACCGCGCGCGACAGCTTCGAAGTGAGGTCCAAGCCGTGGTTACCGACCGCACGAACCCCAGAAGCTCGGTGCGGACCGCCGTCGTGTGGGACGTGGTGCGCTCGGCCCTGGACACGATTAAGCACGACCGGGCCGGCGGGCCCGGCGCCGCGTTCGAATCCGGCACCGCGCTGGACATCGTCGACATCGGCGGCGGCACCGGCGGATTCGCCGTCCCGCTGGCCCGCATAGGCCACCGGGTCACCGTGGTGGATCCGAGCCCTGACGCGCTGGCCGCCCTGGAGCGGCGGGCGGCCGAGGCGGGCGTCTCCGGCTCGGTGCGCGCCGCGCAGGGCGATCTGGCGACCGTGTTCGACGTGCTCACGGAGCAGTCGGCGGACGCCGTGCTCTGCCACGGGGTGCTGGAGTTCGTGGACGACCCGGCCGAGGGTTGCCGCACCGTGCGCGCACTGCTGCGGCCCGGCGGCGTCGCCAGTCTGCTGGCCGCGAACAGCACGGCGATCGTGCTGGCCCGCGCGCTCGGCGGGCACGTGGCCGAAGCCCTGGTCGCGCTGCGCGATCCGGCCGGCCGCTTCGGCGCGCACGACCCGGTTCCGCGCCGTTTCGGCGAGCGGGCGCTGCGTGAGCTGGTCGAGCAGGCCGGGCTTACCGTGCGCGGCGTGCACGGCGTGCGGATCTTCGCCGACCTGGTGCCGGCGGCCGCCCCCGACACGCCCGCCGGGAGCGGGCCCGCCGGGAACATCAGCGACCTGCTGGCGCTGGAGGCCGCCGCCGCCGCGCTGCCGGAGTTTCGCGCGATGGCCACCCAGTTGCACGTTCTCGCCGCCCGTGACGACGACTGACAGTGATGACGTGCGCGGTGAGGTGTGGCGCTCGCGGCGGCCCGGCGCCCGGTGTGACGGAACGTCATCCGCCCGGCGGCCCGGGCCGCCCCGTCCGGCCGTGAACGAGGCGGAAAATTAGGCGGTGGCGTTCCACATAGCCGGGGGCCTGCTTATCCTTGACCTCAAGAGGTGTGGGTGGTGAAGCGCTCCCCTCGACCCCGCGTTTCACCCCTGCGAGGAGGTACCCGTGCCGCTGTCCGAGCATGAGCAACGGCTGCTCGAACAGATGGAGCGGGCGTTGCACGCCGAGGATCCGAAGTTCGCTTCCGCGCTCCAGGGGGACAAGCTGCGCCGCAGGCTGCGGCGCCGGGCCGTGCTCGCGATCGTCGGGGTGCTGGCGGGCGCCGCGCTGATCGGGTACGGCGTGGCGGCCGGGAAGGTCGCGCTCGACGCGGCCGGCGGCGCCGTCGTGCTGGCCTGCGGCTGGCTGGCCTGGACCAGCTGGCGCCGGGTGCCCGCGCCGGGCCAGATCGTGCCCGCCTCCAGGCTCAGGCAGAAGCGCGCCAGGCGGGCCGGCTCGTTCAGCCAGCGGATGGAGCTGCGCTGGCAGCACCGCCGCGAGCGCGATGGGTTCTGAGCAGCCCGAACGCGCTTGCGGAGTCTGAAAGGGCTTGCCACTGACGACCGGCCGGGAGTTCGCGGCCGGTCGTCCGATGTTTCCGCCGACCGCGCGCGGCGGCTCGGCGCGGCGCTACTCGCGCGGACGGCCGCCCCGGTAGATCGACGCCGAGAACCGCTCGCGGCCCTCGCGCAGCCGGCTGAGCGAGGACGCGGGCAGGATCGCCGCCTTGATCCGGTTGACCCGGGTCGCGTGCTCGGCCAGGGCCGAGCGCAGGGTGCGCAGGTCGCTCGGCAGCGCGCGCAGCCGCTGCTGGTCGTAGCCGGCCGACTCGGCGTACCTGGCCTGCTCGGTGAGCGTGGTGACCCGGCCGATCGCCTCGGTGGCCTCGGCGTCCATGCGCGCGGCGGAGGTGAGCCTGGACGCGGCCTGGCGCGGTGTGTCGCTCTCCACCCAGGCGTACCCGAGGTCGTCGGCGCACTCGCGCAGCTCCGCCCACGCGGCCAGCGCGATCGTGGCCATCGGCGAGAGCGCCGCGCCGTCGCGCTGCCAGCGCGGCCCGTCCGCCGTGACGCTCTCGGGCACCTCGCCGCGCGCCGCCTTGGCCAGGTACCGCTCGGCCTGCTTGACCAGCACCCGCCGCTTGCGCCGCCGGCCGAGCCGGCCCAGCGCCGGCACGGCGGCCAGCAGCAGCAGCACCAGCACGGTCAGCTTGCCGCCGATCTGCGCGGCGCTGCCGGTCAGGAACCAGTGCTCGAACCAGCGCGGGAACACCCCGAGCGGGCCCAACGACGCGAACGGCCTGGTCGCCGCGAGCGCCCCGGTGTTCCCGGCGTCCTCGCAGCCGCCGGAGATGCGCCGGATCTGGGCTGTGCACTGGCTGGCCGAAGCGCTCGGGTTGGCGGTGGTGCTCGGCAGCGAGGTCGTCGCGGTCGCCGACGAGCGCACCTGCTCCGGCGTCACGCCGCGGGTCCACACCGGCAGGTTGCCGCGCCCGGAGTTCTGGATGCCGACGGTCGGCTCGAACCGCAGCCAGCCCAGGCCGGTGAAGTACAGCATCGGCCAGGCGTGCGCGTCGTGCGTCGTGACGACGTAGCTGCCGTCGGACTGCGCCTGGCCCGGGGTGAATCCGACCACGACGACCGCCGGGATGCCCAGGGCGCGCGCCATCGCCGCCATCGTGCCCGCGAACTGCTGGCAGAAGCCCTTGCGGTCCTTGAGGAACGTCTCGATCGCGCTGTTGCCGTCGCCCGCCGGCACCGAAAGGCTGTAGCTGAAGTTGTCGTTGAAGTACTCCTGCAGCGACAGCGCCTTCTCGTACGGCGTCACGTCCCCTTTCGTGATCGACCTGGCCTTCGCCGCCACATTGGCCGGGAAGGTCTTCGGCAGGTCCAGGAACTTGTCCAGCGACGCGTCGTACGGGCCCACCGCCGCCTCGGCCTGCGTGTAAGTCGGCGAGATCTCGGTGCTGACGACTGTGTACTGCTGTCCGTTGCGCGAGCGTGTGGTCGAGTCGCCGGGCACGACCTCAAGCGTCGACGGGTCATAAGCCGGCTGCGTGATGCCTGTGACCGAGGAGACGGCATAGGGCACCGGGACCGCCTTGAATGACAGCGCCGCGGTCACGGAGATCTTCGTGCTGACCTTGGACTGCTTGACGCCGTCGGCGTTCAGGCCCGGGATCGTCACGCTGGCGCTCGAGTCGAGCGGGTTCTGCGGTGACGATCCGGCGACCCAGCTGTCGCCGTCGAACTTGTCCAGCACGGACATCTGCAGGTAGTCCGAGCGGATGTCCGGCGAGTTGGTCGTGTAACGCAGCAGCGGCACGGCGGTCGAGGACGTCAGCGACCTGCGCAGGTCCACGCTCTGGTCGATGCTGATCGTGCCGCCGGTCCCGGTACCGTTGCCCGTTCCGGTCTTGAAGACGCCGGGCAGCGTCGGGATGAACCAGGGCAGCGCCAGCGCCGCCGCCACCGCCGTGACCGTGATCCGGCGCGAGAGCGCGCTGTGCGGATTGTTGGCCGGGCCGGACAGCTCGCCCGGCCCGCGGGTCGGCCCGCCGAGCGCGCGGCCCCAGCGGTTGAGCCGGTCGTGGCCCTCCGCGCTGACCAGGGACAGGTAGCCGATCGCGGTGACGCAGAACGCCAGCCAGCTCAGACCGCCGGCCCGGCGCGTGGCGGGGATCAGGTACACGGCGAGCAACGGCAGCCCGGCGAGCACCGCGCGCCGGTAGGTGACGGCGATGGCGTCGATCAGGATCGCGAACGCGCCGCAGACCAGCGCCAGGATCGTGGCGATGCCGGGCGTCGCGACGGCGGGCGGCGCCTCGTTGGTGATGTTCGCGCGGCCGTCCGCGATCTGGCGGCCCAGCTCGTGGAAGGCGCCGGGGCCGGGGACGAACAGCGCGATCGCGCTGCTCGGGACGCGCAGCAGCGTTACCGCGCACAACGCGGCGACGAGCTGGACGAGGATCACCACCGGACGCGGCAGCCGCGTGGTGCGCATCAGGTGCCCGACGACGCCCACGACCGCGATGACCAGGAAGCAGACCAGCAGCCACGGCCCGTTCTGGACCAGCCGCTCCAGCCCGAGCGTGGCGGCGGCGGTGGCCAGGGCGGCGGCGACGGTCAGCCGCAGCGGCGCGCGACTCGCCTCGGTCATCGCGCCGCCCCCAGACCGGCCGCGCCGGAGCCCGCCGCGTTGCCCGCGTCGGCGCCGACGGCGACTGTGGTGATCTCGCCGGGACCGCCGGGCCGCGCCGCGGTGTGCCGCGAGGCGACCCGCCACAGGTCCGGGTACTTGTCCCCGGCGCGCGCCCTGACCACCTGCCAGCCGCCGGCCTCCAGCACCGCGGCCGCGTGCCCTTGGTCGTCGCCGAACCCTGGGGGAGCAACGCTCTGTCCTGTACCGGCCCAGGTCTGGGAATCGAGCAGGAACACGACCGCGCTGGCCGTGGCCGGCTTCGCGCGGGCGAGGTCGGCGGCGTCGGTGCCGGTGAGCGTGCCCAGGAAGGCGATGATCAGACTGTCGGCCCGGTCGTCCGCGGTGGTCTGACTGAGGCTCAGGCCCACGGCGTGCACCGGCTTGAGCACGGCGAGCGTGTCCAGCACCTGGTCCTCGGTGTCGGTCAGGACGGCGCCGCCGCCGTCGCCCGTGGTCAGGTGCACGGTGTAGCCGTTGTGCAGCAGGTGGATCGCGCTGCTCGCGGCGGCCGAGACCGCCCACTCCAGCGACGCGGTCGGCCCGGTGCCGCGGTGCGCGCCGGCCCGGTTGTCCAGCAGGATCGTGCACCGGCTGTGCCAGGTCTGCTCCTCGCGGCGCACCATCATCTCGCCGTGGTGCGCGGTGGCCCGCCAGTGGATGCGGCGCAGTTCGTCGCCGTAGTGGTACTCGCGTACGCCGACGTCGTCCTCGCCCGCGGCCGCGGCGTGCGCGGCGTGGCCGTCTCCGTGGCCGGCCCACACCGTGCCGAGCGTGATCGACGGCAGCGCCTCGACTTTGGGCGCGACGGTGAGGATGTGCTGGGCGCTGAACGAGCGGGTCAGCTCGAACAGGCCGAGAGGGTCCGCGCTGCGCAGCGTCAGCGGCCCGAGCGGATAGCGGCCACGGCTGTCCGAGCGCACGCGGTAGGCCACCCGGCGGCTGCCGCCCGGCTCGATGCGGCGCAGGATGAACCTGGGGCGGGACCCGAGCGTATAAGGCACCTGATCCTCTACGAGCAGCGGCGTACTGGGCAGCCGAGCCGCGTTCTCCAGGCGCAGATGCACGCGCGCCGGCGAGCCTACGGGCACCCGCGCCGGTTCGAGGCTGCGGCGGCAGGCGATGCGGTAACGCGACGCGGACGTGATCGCGGCGGCGGCCAGGGGCAGCGCCACCAGCAGGATCGCCACGCGCAGCAGCGGTCCGTATCCGAGCAGGATCGCGCACGCCGCTGAGGCCAGTCCGGCGGACAGGAACGCTCGCCCGCGCGTCGTCAGTCCGGCCGAGAACGTCCGGAACGTACTGCGCATCACCGACTGCGGGCGAGTATTCATCGACAGCTGTCCTTAGAAGGCGCGGCAGAAGGCGCGGCCGCGCGAGCGTGCGCGTGTATATGCCGCCGGGTCACTTTTCATCGTGTGCGCCGGGATGCCTGCGCGTCGACCGGCACCTGCTCAAGCAGGTCCGTGACTATCTGCTCGGGCGAGCGGCGGGCCACCCGCGCCTCGGCGGTGGGGATCAGCCGGTGCGCGAGGACCGGCACCGCGAGCGTCTTGATGTCGTCCGGCAGTACGAAGTCGCGGTCTTCCAGCGCGGCCTTCGCGCGGGCGGCGCGCACCAGGTGCAGCGCGGCGCGCGGCGAGGCGCCCAGACGAAGGTCGCCCGCGGCGCGGGTGGCGGAGACCAGATCGATCACGTAACGCTTGACGTCCTCCGCGACGTGCACGTTGCGCACGGCCTCGATCAGCTTGATCAGGTCGTGCGTGCCGGCGACCGGCACCAGCTCGTCGAGCGGGTTGGCCGCGCTGTGCCCGTCGAGCATCCGCAGCTCGGCGGCCGGCGCGGGATAGCCCATCGCGATCCGGGCCATGAACCGGTCGCGCTGCGCCTCGGGCAGCGGATAGGTGCCCTCCATCTCGATCGGGTTCTGGGTGGCGATCACCATGAACGGCGCCTCGAGGACGTAGGTCGTCCCGTCGACGGTGACCTGACGCTCCTCCATGCACTCGAGCATCGCCGACTGCGTCTTGGGTGGCGTCCGGTTGATCTCGTCGGCGAGGATCACGTTGGCGAAGATCGGGCCCTTGACGAACTGCATCCGGCGTCGTCCGTCGCCGGTCTCCTCGAGGATCTCGGTGCCGGTGATGTCCGCCGGCATCAAGTCGGGCGTGAACTGGATGCGCTGAAACCTCAGCTTGAAAACCTGTGCGATCGTGCGGACCAGCAGCGTCTTCGCCAGGCCAGGAACGCCGACTAACAGGCAGTGGCCGCGCGCGAAGATGGCGATGAGCAGCTCTTCGAGGACGCGCTCCTGGCCGACGATGGACTTGCTCATCTCCTTGCGGCTGCGGCGATAGCCGTCGTTGAGGCGTTCGATGGCGGACAGGTCGCCGTCGATCTTCGGCCATGGGGCGGCGT
>JBOHCW010000002.1:0-5921 GCA_050725375.1 Actinocrinis sp.
GCCCCGGCAGCGAGAAGGTCGCTTCCAGCAGCACGGCGCCGCCGAGCACCGCGCCGATGTCCATGCCGAAAATGGTGATGATCGGCGTGATCGCGGAACGCAGCGCGTGCTTGAACACGACCTTGCGCGCGTTAAGTCCCTTGGCGCGTGCGGTACGCACGAAGTCTTCGTTAAGGGCGTCCAGCATGCCCGCACGCGTCATCCGCGCGTAGAGCGCGGCATATCCGAAGGCAAGTGCGATCCACGGGATCAGCAGGTGCTGTGCCCATTGCAGCGGGTTGTCGAGAAACGCGACGTACGTTGTGCTCCACTGTCCGGTCACCGCCTCAAGCAGCGGACCGACGAAGTACACGGGCAGGGCCACGCCCGCGAGCGCGATACCCATCGAGGCTCGGTCCGCGATGCTGCCCTTACGCACGGCCGAGATCACGCCGGACAGCACGCCGAACACCAGCCACAGCACACCGGCGCCGATCGCGATGGACACGGTGACCGGGGCGCGGTTCATCAGCGTCGGCCACACCTGCTCGAAGTTGCGGAACGAGTAGCCGAAGCAGGGCGCGGTGCATTGGACGTCCGACACACCGTCGCTGTACGAACGGCCGGCGACGATGCCCTTGACGTAGTCGAAATACTGCACGAACAGCGACTGGTCGAAGCCGAACCGGTGGATCACCGCCTGCAGCGCGGCGGCGTTCTGCTGCTTGCCGACGTAGGAGGCGGCCAGCGTGGCGGGGGTCTGACCCGCCCACTGCGGCAGGATGAAGAAGATCCAGAACGTGATCAGGGTGACCACGAGAAGCAGACCCACGGCGGCGAGTAAGCGCCGGGCGATGTAAGTCAGCATCGTTGTCGTGGCAACGGCCGCCGCCGATTCGTGATCGGGGCCGCCCGGCGCCGTTCACCTGCCTTCGCGGGGGTCGGGTGGTTCCGTGGTGCGGTCCTGCGGTCCTGCGGTCCTGCGGTGGAGCGGTGGTGCCCGTCTTCAGCGCGGCGCCGTCGGTGCCCGGCCCGTCTCAGTGCCGGACCTGTCCGAGCGTCCAGCCTGTCTCAGCGCCCTGTGTCCCGGCTCGCCGCCTGTCGACGCCGGTCTCGGCGGCCCCGGGCGAACCGGGACCGCCGAGACGGTGTGGCGTGCGCGGCGGATCAGCTGCCGCTGACGCCCATCACGGAGAAGTCCGGCTCACCGAACGCCGGCGTCTCGTACCAGTTGGTGACGTTGGACGGGTGGAAGACCAGCGCCTTGTTGTAGATCAGCGGGACGTAGTCGGCGTCCTTCATGACCTGCTGGTCGATCTGGGTGCCGATCTTGTTGCGGGCCGCGTCGTCGGTGCTGGCCATGTACTGCTGGAACATATCGTCGACCGCCGGGCTGTCGTACTCGCTCAGGTTGGTGGAGCCGCCCTTGGCGTGGATGCCGTCCTTGGTGACCACCTGGTCCAGGTCGCCGAAGACATTCGGCCAGTCCGCGCCCCACTTCATCATCGACAGCGCGATCTTGTTGGAGGCGACGTACGAGGGTTTGCCGGCGAAGTCGCTGAAGTACTTGCTGCCGGTGAACTTCTCGATGTTGACGGTGATGTTCGCCAGCTTCAGCGCCGCCTGGATCGCGACCGCGGAGTTGATCTCCTTGGGCCGCTCGGCGCGGGCCGAGAGGTTCACGTTCAGCGAGCCGTTCGAGTTGAACTGGCCGGGCTCCGCGTCATGGCACTGCTGGAGCTTGGTCTTGGCCATCGTCGGGTCGCCCTGGTTGCCCGGGGACGGATACGCGTTGGACTGTGAGTAACCGGCCATGTCCGGGGTCAGCATCGTGGTGGCGATGTCGCCACCGCCGATCGCGCCGCCGTTGGCCGACTGGACGGTGGTCTTGTCGACCGCGTACTCGACTGCCTGGCGGCAGGCCAGGTTGTCGAACGGCTTGACCGTCGAGTTGATCGTCATGTAGGTCAGCGCGTTGGTGTACCCGTCGTCGGCCTGCGCCTTGAGCGTCGGGTTCGCCAGGATCTGGGACTGCGCGGTGGTGCCGACGCCGGTGCCCTGCAGGTCGACGTCGAGCTGGTTGTGCAGCAGCCCCTGGTCGAGCTGGTCCTGGGACAGGTTCAGCTGGACGGTGATCTTGTCCGCGGTGACCTTGTGGATGCCCTCGGCGTCGGTGCCCGACTTGAAGTTCGTGTTCGGCACGAGGGTGAGCATCTTGCCCGGCGTGTACGAGGAGATCTCGTACTGGCCGGAAGAGACGATCGCCTTGAAGTAGTTGGCGCCGGTGTCCTTCGCCTCGGGGACCGGGATGGTCGAGGGCAGCGCGGCCAGCTCCCGGAAGTCCGAGAACTTCTTGACCAGGTGGAAGGTGAGCGTGCCGGTCGAGTCGTCGGCGGTGATGCCCGAGACCCCGTCGGCCTTGTTCTTGTCGAGGAAGGGGCCCTGGTAGCTGGTCTTGTCCTCGACGACCTTCGCGAAGTACGACGGGCTGTTGGTCAGCGTGTCCGTGCCCCAGTTCGAGCGCTCGATCGCGTACTTGACGTCCGAGGCCTTGATATCGGAGCCGTCCTGGTACGTCGCGCCCTGGCGCAGGTGGAAGGTCCAGGTCAGGCCGTCCGACGAAACGGTGCCCAGGTCCGTGGCCAGATCGGGCTCCAGGACCAGGCCCTGGGTGCCGGGCGCCTGCTTCCAGGACAGCAGGGAGCGGCCGTAGAGCCGGACGAAGTCCCAGGAGTACGCGTAGTACGTGTTGCCCGGGTCGATGGAGTCCCAGTCGCCCGCCTGCGCCATGCGCAGCGTGCCGCCCTGGTGCGTGGAGGCGTTGACGACGGTGGTCAGACCCGCGTTGAAGCTGCTCGTCGACGCACCGCCTGACCCCGAAGACGAGCTGCCGCAGGCCGCGGCGCCGGTGGCCAGCGCCAACCCGGCCGCGACGGCGGCTATGAGCTTGGTCTTTCGCATGATGCGGAGAAACCCCTCGGTGTGCGAGTTACTGTGCCGGTTTCGAACCGGGTGGGTGGAACGTGACAATCCGTCCGCGCCGGCGCGGACGGGCCGTCACCGCGACCCCTTCGGGTCGAAGGCGTCGCGCAGCCCGTCGCCGAGCAGGTTGAACGCCAGCACGGTGACGAAGATCGCGGTACCGGGCACGATCAGGTACTCCGGGTCGATCTGGAAGGTGGAGATCGCGGAGTTGATCATCACGCCCCACGACGGCGTGGGTTCCTTGACCCCGACGCCGAGGAACGAGAGCCCGGCCTCGAACAGGATGTTCGCCGGGATCAGCAGCGTGGCGTAGACCAGGATCGGGGCGAGCAGGTTGGGTAGCAGCTCGCGCAGGATGATCCGGCCGGGGCCGGCGCCCAGTGAGCGGGCGGCGGCCACGAACTCGCGCTCGCGCAACGCGATGGTCTGGCCGCGCACGATGCGGCCGATGTAGGGCCAGGAGAAGAAGCCGATCACCACGACCAGGACGCCGAACCGCAGGCCGCTGCCGGACAGTCCGAACGCGTTGTCGGGCAGCACTCCGATGATGGCGATCGAGAACAGCAGCAGCGGGAAGGCCAGGAACACGTCCATGACCCGGCTCAGCACGGCGTCCACCCAGCCGCCGAAGTAGCCGGCGACCATGCCGATCACGACGCCGATCATGATGGCGACCAGGGTCGAGATCCCGGCGATGCCGAGGGAGACGCGCGCGCCGTAGAGCATCCGGCTGAAGACGTCGCGCCCGTTGGGCAGGTCGACGCCGAGCCAGTGCTGCGCGCTCATGCCGCCCATACCCCCGTAGGGGATCTGGAAGTTCGGGTCGACCAGCTTGTTGTGCAGCGAGTCCGGGTCGTTGTGGCTGAGCGAGGACAGCGGCCCGGCCAGGAACGCGGCCAGGATCAGCAGGATGACGACCACGCCGCCGACCAGGGCGGCCTTGTCCTTCTTGAACCGGTTCCAGGCGATGCGCCCGAGCGATCTGCCCTCGATCGCGGAGTCGGCGGCGTCCGACGCGGAATCGGTGGCGGGAAGGAAGGTCCCGTCCGATTCCCTGGTCATCGTCATCGAGTCGCGTCCTTCGTGACCTCGGCGCGACGGCGCTCCACGCCGCGGGCGCGACCTTGTGGGCGACGCACACCGGCACGGACCACCGCCGACGTGTGCGGTGCTGCTCGCGGCGGCGCCTCGATAGGTTCCGCCAGGCATGGACCCTGCCCCAAACAAGAGATCGAAAGGAAGAGTCCGTCCGCCCTTGTTGCCCAACCGTGATCAGTCGGGCTTGCCGCCCGATTCAACGCTTACAGCTTGTGACCGGGCCTATTCGAGCCGTTCTAGATCTTTCGTGCATTTACGGGCATCGACATGGCCGGCCCACGGGTCAAACCCTACCGTCTGAACAGGCCGGGACGCGCCCAGGGCCCGAGACGGCACCGAGTCCGACGCTGCGTCAGACGACGGCTTCGCAGCGTGTCGGCGCCGCGCCGTCCACCGCGCCGTCTACGGCGTCACGAGGCGGAACCGGGCAGGACGAAATCGAGGAATCGGTGCAGATAGGCGTCGTCCACCGGCTCGCCGGCGATGAGCATCCGGTGCACCACGGTGCCCGCGATCACGTCGAACAACAGATCGGGGTCGGCGAGCCGTGAGCCGTCGCCGCGCTCGGCGGCGCGGCACACCCCGGCGTGCACGAGGCGGCGCTGCCGGTCGATGATCTTCTCGCGCACCGCGGCGCGCAGGTTCGGGTCGCGCGAGGCGTGCGCGGCCAGGGCGAGGAACGCGGCCTGGGTCTCCGGGCGGGCCAGCAGCGCGATCAGGTCCCTGATGGTCGCCTCGGCGTCGGCGCGGGCCGACCCGGCGTCCACCGGGTGAAGTGCGTCGAAGAGCTCTGCCATCGCGTCCACCACCAGCTCGGCCTTCCCGGGCCAGCGGCGGTACAGGGTGCTCTTGGCGACCCCGGCGCGGGCGGCCACGTCGCCGAGCGTCATCCCGTCCCAGCCGCGTTCGGCCAGCAGGGCGCGCGCGGCCGTCAGGATCGCGGCGTCGGCGCCGGACGAGCGGGGCCGCCCGGACGAGCGGGCGCCCGGTGCCGCATTGCGTTCAGGGTCAGTGACCGACGCCACGCCACGCCGCCTTTCAGTCCGTCCGCTGGTTCCGCTACGCTACGACTCGTATCGGAAGTCGTCCACTCCCGGTACGCCGACCCGGAGGCGGGAGCCGAGGGACGCGCCGGTGGGGATCGGCGCGTGGTCTTCCCGCCTCTTCCGGGTCGCCGAGGCCGCGCCGCGCTCCGGTGCGCGAACCCGTGCGCGAACCCTTTCAGGAGGGCGCCGCCGAGCGTCGTGGGAATGCGAGAATGTGGCCATGCGACCTTCGTTCTCGATGTCCGGCGTGGTGGACCTGTCCGCGCTCAAGCAGCCGGCGCCGCCGACTGCTGCCGCGCCCGGCGCGGCGGGCGCGCCTCAGGGCCAGGACCCGGACCAGGCCGGCGCGCCGCAGGGCGGCGCCTATGTGATCGACGTCTCGGAGGCCGACTTCCAGTCGGCGGTGCTGGAGCGCTCGCTCCAGGTCCCGGTGGTGCTGCACCTGGGGTCCGACCGGTCCGACCAGAGCAAGCAGCTGGCCGGGGTGCTGGAGCGGCTGGCCGAGGAGTTCTCGGGCGGCTTCGTGCTGGCCCGGGTGAACGCCGAGGCCAACCCGCGGCTGATGCAGGCGCTGCGCGTGGAGGGGATCCCCTCGGTGAAGGCGATCGTGGGCGGCGAGCTGATCGGCGAGTTCGCCGGGGTGCAGCCGGAGCCGCAGGTGCGCCAGTGGATCACCGAGCTGCTGACCCTCGCCCAGCGCGAGTTCGGGCTCGGTGGCGCGGACGGCCCGGCGGCCGCGCCGGGCGAGGCGCCGCTGGATCCGGCGATGGCCGCCGCGTACGACGCGCTGGCCGCGGACGACTTGGACGGCGC
>JBOHCW010000003.1:0-7312 GCA_050725375.1 Actinocrinis sp.
CTCGGGAGCACCACCGGGCAGTTCAACAGCCGGTGGCGCTCCCGAGACGATGCGCCTAAGAGTATTGAGACGATGCGTGCCCGCATGCGCGAGTCCTCATCCGGGCACACTCAGCCGCGTACGCCGAACTTCGACATCCGCCGGTCGGCCAGCGGCACCGCGCCGGTCTGGCAGGTCGGGCAGTACTGCAGCGACGAGTCGGAGAAGCTCACCTCGTGGATCTTGTCGCCGCACACCGGGCAGGCCTCGCCGGTGCGCCCGTGCACCCGCAGCCCGGTCTTCTTCTCGGCTTTGAGTGTGGCGGCCTGTTGGCCGACCGACCGGGTGACCGCGTCGGTCAGCACCGAGCGGATCGCCGCGTGCAGCCGCTCGACCTCGGCCGGCTCGAAGCCGGAGGCCAGCTTGAACGGGGAGAGCTTGGCGGTGTGCAGGATCTCGTCGCTGTACGCGTTGCCGATGCCGGCGATCGTGCCCTGCTCGGTCAACAGGCCCTTGATCTGCTTGCGCCGGTTTTCGAGCAGCGCGGCCAACGCCGCGACGTCGAGCTTCGGGTCGAGCGCGTCGGGGCCCAGCTTGGCGATCCCCGGCACCTCGGACGGATCGTGCACCAGGTACAACGCCAGCCGCTTCCGGGTGCCGGCCTCGGTCAGGTCCCAGCCGGCGCCGTTCTGCAGCCGCACCCGCGCGGCGAGCGGACCCCTGCTTCGCTTGGCCGGCCCGGCGGGCTGCTCGTCGCGCCACTGCAGCCAGCCGCCGCGCGAGAGGTGGCAGATCAGCTGGACGTCGTCGAACTCGACGGCGAGGAATTTGCCGTACCGGGACGCGCCGCGCACGACCTGTCCGGCCAGCGCGGACATCGGCGGGTCGAAGGTCTTGAGCGCGGAGAAGGCGACCACGTCGGCGCGCTCGACCGCCTGGCCGGTCGCGTGCTGCGCCACAAAGGCCGCCAGCGCGGTGACTTCGGGAAGCTCGGGCACGCGATCCAGTCTGCGCGCGGTCGCGCCATCTGGTCCACCCCGGCGCTCCCGTAGGGGTAGCGTCGAGCGTGGGAGGGGATCCAAGTGAACAGCACGCCTGGGCCGGAACGGGTCTCGCAGCCCGTCCCGGAGCACAAGCCGGTCACCAAACGATTGGACGTCGGGGAGGCGGTGCTGGCCTATGACGAAGCCGGCCACGGCCCGATCGTCGTTTACGCGCACGGCCTGACCTCAAGCCGGCGCGGCGAGGACGCCT
The DNA here is from genome assembly GCA_050725375.1 of Actinocrinis sp. GTDB lineage: Bacteria > Actinomycetota > Actinomycetes > Streptomycetales > Catenulisporaceae > Actinocrinis. The sequence goes on from JBOHCW010000003.1 coordinate 1,234, forward strand.
GGACGCTGATGGACTGGTCGCCGCTCGTCGCCGCCGGACACCGCCTGGTGCGCTATGACGCGCGCGGCCACGGCGAGTCGACCGGCAGGCCGGTCTTCACCGACTACACCTGGGAGCACCTGAGCGGCGACCTGTTCGCGATCCTCGACGAGGTCGCGGGCGCCGAGCCGGCGGACGTGATCGGCGCGTCGATGGGCTGCGGCACCCTGCTGCACGCGGCGGTGCGCCGTCCCGAGCGGTTCGCCCGGTTGGTCCTGGCCATCCCGCCGACCGCGTGGGAGACCCGCCCGCCGGTCGCCACGGCCAACAACACGGCGGCGGACATCGTGCAGTCGCGCGGCCGCGCGTTCTTCTTCGAGGCGATCAGGGGTCTGCCGCTGCCGCCGGTGCAGTCCGGCAAGGAGGGCACACCGCCGCCGCCGGACATCTCCGAAGCGCTGTACCCGCACGTGATGCGCGGCTCCGCGGCCACCGACCTGCCCGACCCGGAGGAGTTGCGCGGCCTGTGGCACGAGACGCTGATCCTGGCGTGGAGCGCAGACCCGTCGCACCCGGTGTCCACCGCCGAGAAGCTCAACGCCCTGCTGCCGAACGCCCACCTGCACATCACGCAGGACTACGAGGACCTGAAGACCTGGGGCAACCGCGTCGCCGCGTTCCTGACGCGGTGACGCGGTGGCGCGGTCAGGCGGAACGCATCAGGGGATGACCGGGAGAGCCGGTTAAGGATGCCTGACTCAGAGACCTGACCCAGGGACCTGACTCAGAGAGCCGGCTTCACGCTCGGCGGAGTCAGCTCGTACGTGTCCAGCTGGCCGCACATGCCGAACTTGCGGTCGGCCGGCTCGGGCGCGTGCCGCACCTCGGCCGCCGCGCGCAGCAGGTGGTCGACGCGGCCGTCCCGCAGCGCCGCGAGATGGTCGCCCGTGCGCGCGACGGCGGCTGACGGACCGTCGCGCCAAAGCCGCTCCCAGGCGTCGAGCCGGTCCGCGCGCAGCGCGAGCGCCTGGCGGTAGAACTCCGTCAGCGCCGACACGTCACCGGCCCCGATCCGCTCGGCCAGCCGGTGGAATCCGCTGATCGCCAGGTCGCGGCGCCGGTGTGCCGCGTTCTCGTCAGAGGCGTGCGATCCGCCCGGGTCCAGCAGCGAGGCGGCGGCGGCATACGCGCCGGGATCGGCGAGCACGTCGGACGGGAACGTCAGCACGGCGTCCCCGGCTTCGGGCAGACCGGCGTTCTGCATCACCACCACGACCCGCAGCGCGCCGTCGCCGTTGATCGCGCGGTGGATCGTGCCCGGGCCGAACCAGGCGACCGTGCCGGTGCGCAGCGGGATCTCGGCAAGCCCTTGCGCCGTAAGGGTTTGCAGAGCGCCGGACCCGCCGACCACGACGTAGGCCTCCGTGCAGGCCAGGTGAACGTGCGGCGAACCGCCGCACAGCCCGTCGTCCGCCGCCCAGTCGTAGACCTGCAACCGGGACACGGCCGTACCGCCGGGGAAGAACGCTGATTCCGTCTCAGGCATCGCGTTCACCATGGATGCGCTTCCAGATACCGCTCGATCCGCGTGTGGTCCCAGTCGCCGTCCGCGATGACCAGCCGGTACTTCAGCCGCAGCGTCTGGTCGGCGGGCAGTTCCAGCGCGTCGAAGAACGCCAGCGACGGGTTCACCGCCGCGAACGGCTCGCTGCGCACGAACCAGGTCGGCTCGCCGCCCGGGTTCGCCGGATCGGGCACGAACAGCAGGGTCGCGAAGCCGTCCTGTTCGTCGAACTCGCCGCTGAACGCGAGCCACGGCGCGCGGTGCCCCATCGCGGCCGGCTGTCCCTCGCGGCCGCCGGGCGTGCGCACCGCGCCGCCGGTGAACGCGCGCGGCCCGCGCCAGAAGAACCCGCAGTAGCCGGCCAGCTCGCGGCCGAAGACGGTCGGGCTGCCGAAGTCCAGGCTCTCGCCGCGCACGTTGTGCAACTCGGTCGCGAACTCCAGCGACCAGCTGCCGTCGGACAGGTCGACGGTCCGGATCGTGACCGTGCGCCGCTCCTTGATCCACAGTTCGCCGCCGGAGGTGATCCAGTCCAGCGTCTCGATGAAACGCGCCGTGCGGTCGACGGTCACGTCCGGCGATTCGAACCCGGTGTGCTCCATCCGGCCGACGTTCGGCAGGTTCACGTAGCCGCCGTTCGGCGCGTCGCGCACGTACGAGCCGCCGCCCCAGAAGTTCTGCCCGGACAGGTGCGAGGCGGTCATCGCCAGGCCCTTGTGCCAGCGGTGGTCGTTGGGCCGGTTGATCGTCACGATCTTGCCGCTGACCGTGCGCAGCGGATGGAAGTACGGGCTCGGACATTCGAACGCGTCGATCTGCGGCCGGTACGGATAGTGCAGCAGCCTGATGTCGGTCGACCTGTCGTTGGCCGTTTCCCCGGGATGCATCGTGACGGTCAGCGCGGCTCCGTCGTCCTGCCACGTCATCCACGCGCTTCGCTTCGCGTCCGTCGACGGCATCCGCCGCTCCTCCTGGTGATCCGAACCGTCCGGCTCCTGGCTCGGTGCGGGCGGCGCCCACCCGGGCACGTCCCCGTGCAGGCGGTGGTAAAACGGGTCGTCCGGGCCGATCTGACCGCGCCGCACCGGCTCGCCGGTGAAGGCCGCACGGTACAGCGCGGTGATCAGCTCCAGCGTCTCGCGCCCGGCCGCGCCGCTGGTCGGCGGCCGCTCGCCGCGCTCCATCGCGTCGAGGACGTACGGGAGCTGAGCGGTGTGCGAACTGGCCACGCCGCCGGCTCCGCGGTCGCCCTCGGCAGCGCCCTCGGCCGCGGACCACCGGGCGATCCGGTCGGCGTCGTCCGCGACGTGCGGCGCCGGCGTGTACACCCAATCAGTGTCCGAATAGCCGTACAGGTGCCGCAGTTCGACCGTCGCGTCGGTGAAGTCGAACCGCAGCCTGCTCTCCTCGCGCGGCGAGAGCACGCTGTTGACGATCGTGGCCATCGCGCCGGACTCGAAGCGCACCAGCGCCGTCGACACGTCCTCGGTCTCGACCGCGCGGTCCAGCCGCCCGGCCATCGCGCGCACCTCGGCCCAGCCGCCGAGCACCGCGAGCAGCAGGTCCATCTGGTGGATGCCATGGCCCATGGTCGGGCCGCCGCCCTCGGTGGCCCAGCTGCCGCGCCACGGGACCTCGAAGTACTCGTGCGGCCGGTACCAGCTGGTGTCGCACTGCGCGACCAGCGCGCGGCCCAGCTCGCCGGAGGCGACCTGCCGGGCCAGCCGCCGCGCGCCAGAGCCGAACCGGTGCTGGAAGACCACGCTCGCGTACGGTCCGCCGTCCCGCTCGGCGGCCTCGATCCGCGCGTATTCGGCCAGCGAGAGCGTCGGGGGCTTCTCGACCAGCGCCCACGAACCGGCGTTCAGGACGTCGACGACCGCGTCGGCGTGCACGGACGGCGGCGTGCACACGTGCACCAGGTCAGGGTGCTGTTCCGCGAGCATCGCGTCGAGCGAGGTGTATCCGGCCGCGATGCCGTGTTTCGCGGTGAAGGCGTCGAGCCGTTCCCGGTCGACGTCCACGGCGGCGACCACCTCGACGCGGTCGCCCTGGGCGCGCAACGCGGGCAGGTGCGCGATCTCGGCGATGCCGCCGGTGCCGAGGATCGCGACGCGGAAGCGGCGTGCGGAATTCAAGCGGCGCCCCATTTCGAAAGTTTCAGCGGAGCTTTCGAACTGCGCCGTGAACGCTACGACCGCCGCACCGGCCCGTCAACGAATCCCCGCGCGACCGCCCGCCGAACCCTCGCCGTCAGCACGCCGCCTCGTGCGCTGCTTGAAAGCAGTGCCGCCGGGACACCGCGGCGCTTGAAGACTGTGCCGCTTGAAGACCGTGCTGCCATGCCGCTTGAAGACCGTGTCCCCGCTGAAGGTCCGCCGCCGCTCAGCCCGGTTCGTGCGCCGAGAGCGTTCCCGGCCGCACCGTCTCCGGCGGCGGCGCGGTGCTGCTGCGCTCGATCAGCCGGGTGGCCAGGTCGGCGCGCAGCGCGGTCGGCTTCTTGCCCCGGCTCAGGTCGATCACCAGCCGGGCCGCCGCCTCGGCCATCTCGGTCAGCGGCTGGCGCACGGTGGTCAGCGGCGGGCCGATCCAGCGGGCTATCGGCAGGTCGTCGAAGCCGACCACGCTCAGGTCGCGCGGGATGACCAGGCCCAGCTCGCGGGCCGCCTCGTACAGGCCAAGCGCCTGCAGGTCGTTGCCGGTGAACACGGCGGTCGGCCGGTCGGGCAGCCGCAGCAGTTCGAGGCCGAACGTGTAGCCGGTCTCGTGGTGGAAGTCGCCCTCCCGGATCAGCTCCGGGTCTATCGGCAGGCCGGCGGTGTCCATCGCGGCCCGGTAGCCGCCGATCCTGGCCCGGCTGCACATCATCCGGCCCGGCCCGCCGATCACCGCGATCCGCCGGTGGCCCAGTTCGAGCAGGTGCCGGGTCGCCGCCAGGCCGCCGTGCCAGTTGGTCGCGCCGACCGAGGGCACGTCCTCGCCCGGGTCGCCGGCCGGGTCCATCACCACGAACGGGATGTCGCGGCTGGTCAGCTGGGCGCGCTGGGCCGGGTCCAGGTCGCTGAGCACGAGCACCACGCCGGTCGGCCGGCGCGCCAGCACCCCGTCGACCCAGGTCTGGCCGGGGCTCAGCCGGCCGGCGGACTCGGAGAGCACCACGTGCAGCCCGGTCTCCCGCGCGACGTTCTCCACGCCGCGGATGACCTCCATCGCCCACGCGCTGTCCAGTTCGTGGAACACCAGGTCGAGCAGCGCGGCCGGCTGGCCGCTGCCGCGCCTTCGGCTGTAGCCGTGCCGGCGCAGCAGTTCCTCCACCCGCAGGCGGGTCGCCGGCGCGACGTCCGCACGACCGTTGAGGACCTTCGAAACTGTCGGAGTCGACACCCCCGCGGCGCGGGCGATCTCGGCGAGGGTCGCCGCGCCGTCCGTGGGCGACGCCCCTTGCTGGGACTGGACCTCTGCAGCGCTCATGGCAGGCATGGTAACGCCAACACGCGCTCGAGGAACCGTCCGGGCGCCCAAGAGCGCGCACTCTTGACGCGGACCGTGGTCAGCTCGTAGATTCTCGGTAACATTCGGATGAGGTTCCGCAACATTCGGATTACCGCACCCTCACCCGAAGACCTCCCTCGGGAGACCGGCCTGTTGGCGCGCCGTAGCCGCACTCTACTGCGCGCCAACCAGCCGGTGGTGGATCTTCCCGGGTCCGCCCGGTTTCGCCACCCCAGCCGCCTTAGGGCGCTGAAACCTTCACGCCCGGCCCCCGAGACTTGCGCCGCACGCGCCCCGAAATCGGCCGGATCTGGACCGGACTCGGACCGGATCCGGACTGAACTGGACTGGACTGAACTGGACTGGACTGGACTGGACTGGACGGGCGGTGCGACGCGCTCGATCAGTGCCCGGCCAGGAGCGCGTTCAGTTTCCCGTAGTCGAGCGTCTGTGCGATGGCGTCGTACGTCCCCGTCGTGAAAGCTTCGCGCGCCGCACGGTGCACCAGCCCGTACGCCGCCGTCACGATCGACGAACCCAGACTCACCCGCGCGGCCCCGGCTGCGGCCAGCTGCGGGATCGACGGCGCGCCCGGCCCGGTCAGCACGTTCAGCGGCGCGCCGATGCCGTCGGCGAGGGCCGACACGGTCGCCGGATCCGTCGTGCCGGGTACGAACACCCCGCTGGCGCCGGCGGCGACGTACGCCGCGGCGCGCGCCAACGTCGCGTCGAGACGGTCCGCCGGATCGCCGACTGCGCGCAGGTACAGGTCCGTGCGCGCGTTGATGAACAGCCGCACCCCGGCGGCGTCAGCGGCTTGACGCGCCGCCGCGATCCGCTCCGCCTGCTCGGCGGTGTCCCGCAGCCGCGCCCCGCCGTCCGCGTCGTACACCGCGTCCTCGAGGTTCACGCCGACCGCGCCAGCCGCCAGCACGAGCGCGATCGTCTCCGCCACGCCTTCGGTCGTCGCGGCGAACCCGTTCTCGATGTCGGCCGTCACGGGCACCGCGACGGCCACGGCCACCCGTTCGACCAGTCCCAGCG
>JBOHCW010000004.1:0-2502 GCA_050725375.1 Actinocrinis sp.
TCGGCAAGGAAATTGCCCGGCAGCTCGCGGCCGCCGGCCTGACCGTCTACGTGGGCTCGCGCGACGCCGAGCGCGGACGGACCGCCGCCGAGGAGATCGGCGGCGACTCGCGCCCGCTCGTCCTCGACGTGACGGATCCCGCGAGCGTCGCCAGGGCCGTGAGCGGCGTCGGCGCGCTGGACATCCTGGTCAACAACGCGGGCGTGTCCAGCGACGGCACGAGCCCCGAGCAGGAGGGCGTCGAGGAGTTCCGGCGCGTGTACGAGACGAACGTGTTCGGCGTGGTCGCCGTCACCAACGCGTTCCTGCCGGTCCTGCGCCGGTCCGCGCATCCGCGGATCGTGAACATCTCCAGCGGCACCGGCTCGCTGGCCTGGGCGAGCGACCCGCAGTCCCCGTTCGCCAACGGCCGCCTGGCGGCGTACCGCTCGTCCAAGGCCGCGCTGAACGCGATCACCGTCTTCTACGCGCACAGCCTGGCCGCCGAGGGCGTCAAGGTGAACGCCCTGGCGCCGGGCCTGCGCCGCACCGACCTCAACGCCACGGCGGCGGCCAGCGGCGGCGACCCGGCCGAGGCCGCCGCCGGCGCGGTGCGGCTCGCGCTGCTGCCCGACGACGGTCCGAGCGGTGAGTTCGTCTCCTGGGACGGAACCAGCAGTCCCTGGTGACCGTCCGCCTCAGCCGGAAACCTTCGCAATCCCCTGAATCACGCGTAGCCTGCCGTTCGCCAGTGCCCGCGTCAGGTTCCGCACCTTCCGCGCGAAGTCGGGCACGAAGGCCTGGAGCCCGAGCGGTCCGGGTTCGGTGGACAGCACGGTCGCCATGAACGGCGCGGCGTCGTCGGTCAGGTCCTTCCAGTGCGCGATCTCGAAGCCGGCGGCGCCGATGACGGCGCGCAGCTCGTCCGGCGCCGCCAGGTGGCTCAGCTCGGGCCGGTCGGCCCACGGCAGCGGGAAATCCGCGTCGTCGAGGGCTCCTTCACCGGCCGTTACGTCCCACAGCGCGAGCCGTCCGCCGTCCGCGAGCACACGCCGGGCCTCGCCGTACAGCAGCGCCTTGTCGGCGATGTTCATCTGCACGTGTTGACTGACGACCACGTCGAACGAGCCGTCCGCGAACGGCAGATCGGTCACGTCGCCCTGGTGCGGGGTGATCCGCCCGTCCAGCCCGACGAGCTGATCGAGCCAGCGCGCCGTCTCGACGTACTCCGCCGTGAGATCGACCCCCGCGACGCGGCACCCGTACCGGTCCGCGAGGAACCGCGCCGTCCCGCCGATCCCGGTCCCGGCGTCGAGCACGTAGTCGGCGCCGCCGACCCCGGCCAGCTCCATCAGCTGCGCCGTGGCGAGCCGCCCGAGCGTGTGGAAGTCCTCCAGCATCCCCAGGTCCGCGGGCTTCAGACCGCCGAGGTCCTGACCGGCGTCGGCCAAGGCCCGCTCGATGTCGCGCCGCGACAACCCGGTCGCGTATTGCCCGTCGAGTGCGCCCAGTGAGCCCAGTGCGCCGCGTTCGCCGGACGAGCCCACGCCGCGTTCGCCGCCCGCATCAGCCGCCTGAGAAGTCATCAGCGCCGTCTCCCTCGTGATCCGCCCGCTACACGCACTTGAGTTTTTACAGTATCTGTCCGACACAATTAAAGCCAACAGAGTAGACAACATCCACTAAACTGGGGGTGTGCGTTCCTATGCCCAGTACTGCGCCCTGTCCAAGGCCCTTGACGTCGTCGGCGATCGATGGACGCTGCTCATCGTCCGCGAGCTGCTGATCCGCCCGTGCCGCTACGGGGAACTGCAGGACGGCCTGCCCGGCATCGCGAGCAACCTGCTGGCGGCGCGGCTGCGCGACCTCGAAGGCAACGGCGTCGTCGCAAAGCCGGCGGCGAAGGCCGGCGAGGGCCGGTACACGCTCACCGAATGGGGCCGCTACCTGGCCGAACCGGTCTGCGCGCTGGGGCGCTGGGGCGCGCCGCTGATGGACGTCCAGGAGGAGGGCGACGCGTTCCAGGGCCAGTGGCTCGCGCTGCCGATCGACATCATCTTCGGCGGCGTAGACCCGTCCCGCCCGCCCTTCGCCGCCGAGATCCGCGCCGCCGGACAGGCCGTCACCCTGCGATCGGCCGACGGCGAGGTGCACTTCGCGCCCGGTCCGGCCGACGCTCCGGACCTGGTGCTCACCGGCCCGCCCGACGGCGTCCTCGGTCTGCTCAGCGGCCGCCTGGACCGGCGCGGCGCCGAGGCCGGCGGCGTCAGCATCCTCGGCGACCTCGACACGCTGGTCGCGCTGCGCAGAGCGGACTGGCTCACCGGCCCGGAAGCCCTGCCCCGCGCCGGCTGAGAGTAAGGGCGGCCGCCCAAAATCTCCTCTGAACGGCCTGAGCCACCGCGGGTGCGCGCATCACGGGTGTCGGCCGTGGTCGCGCAGCGGTCCGACGGTGAGCCCGCGAGCGTCGCAGTGGTCGAACAGCGACGGCAACGCCCGCAGGGTGCAGCGCCAGGCCAGGGG
>JBOHCW010000005.1:0-5483 GCA_050725375.1 Actinocrinis sp.
GTCCGGCGGCGCCGGCACTGGCCGCGGCGGACTCCGGCGCCGCCGGACACCTGCTGAGCCTGACCCGCTCGGCGCCGACGTTCGACGTGCACTACGACGCGAGCGCGGTGCACGGGGCGACCTCGGCGGTCATCGAGGTCTCGGCGCCCGCGCCGTCGATCTTCGGGTCCTACAACACCTTCACCAACGCCAACGGCACGGTGCGCGACGCGGACGGCTTCAACGCCGGTTCCGTCGTGTACAAGCCGGTCGGCCACGCGTCGGGCACCGTGCGACTCAACAGCCTGCGACTCGGGCTGGCGACGTCGGTCGGGTACAACGTGCGCGTGCTGGCCACCGACTCGCACGGCGACGTGGTCGGCCAGGCCTCGCCGTCCTCGTACCTTGAGGTCGACGACGGGCTGCCGCCGCAGGGCGACTACGTGACCGACTTCGCCGCCACCTCCGGCGCCGCGCCGGCCGGTGACGCCGGGGCGGTCGCGCTGGTGACCGCGTCGAACGGCAACGAGGTGCGTACGTACTCGACGACGACCGGCCATTACGGCGCCGTCCTGGCCGCCGACCCGAGCCCGTCGTCGGGCTACCAGGTCTACGGCGTCGACGCGGCGGCGCACCGCGCGCTGCTCGGCCACACGACGAACGACGGCGACCAGGTGACGGCGGAGACGTACGACACCTCGACCGGAGCGCTGCTCGACTCCGTCGCGATCGCGTCGTCGACCGCCACGGTGGTCGCCGGCCGGGTCGACGCGACGCGTGAACGCGGCGTCCTGCTGCTGCACCCGGTCAATCGCGGTCCTGACACGCTGCTGCCGATCGACCTGTCGACCGGCGCGGCGAAGCCCGAGATCCAGGCCGATCCGGCGGGCGCGACCGTCGGCGGCTACGGGCTGCTGGACCTCGACTCGTCGACCGGGCTGGTGTACCTGTCGAAGCAGAACGTCTCGCCGATCTGCTTCAGCTCCGGGGCCGCCGCGCTGGCGAAGGTAGACCTGGACAGCGGCACGGCCACCGCCTCGCCGGGCTCGTCCGCGTGCATCGGGACGATGACCTCGGACCAGGCGGGCGGCGTGTTCACGACCGGGGCGCGCTCGTTCTCGGTGAACATCACGCCGACCACGACGCTGACGCCGTTCGACGGCCAGAGCCTGCTGCCGGGCACGCTCGCCACGGTCCGCAAGGGCACCGGCCAGGCGATCGCCGTGGACGGCGTGCACCATCTGGCGCTGGTCGCCTTCCCGGCGCCGGCCGGCAAGGACCGGTTCGGCACTCCGGGCGGCGTGCTGACCGACAGCAACGCCACCAGCCAGATCGTGGTGGTCGACCTGCGGACCGGCGCGCTCGCCGAGACGCTGACGGACGTGAACTTCGTCAGCGGCGGCAACTCGGTCCTGAGCGCGCGCAACCGGGCGATCCAGCTCGACCCGGCCACGCGCACCGGCTGGACCTACGGGCCCGGCCTGTCCGAGGTGGAGCAGTTCTCGTACTGATCTCGGAACGGGTCGGCCGAGCACTGATCCCGGCGCCGGTCCCGATACTGATCAATGCGTGACAGAACCATGATCGACAACTGAATCCGACAATCGCACACAGGTACGGCGAGTGGCGCACTGGGCACATCCGGTGCGCCACTCGTGCATTTCCGGCGCCGTCTGCGGCTCCTGGATCTTCGCTCACCGGTACGTGGCCGCGAGTTCACCGGCCGGCCATGCGGCTCTCGGCTAGGCGTCGTTGTCGTCACGCATGGTTTCTAACCGCAGTTAGAAATAACGGCAGTTAGCTTTCCGAGCGTGTCGAGGTAAGGAGATGTCCATGACCACCTGGAATCGGTGGCGGGTCGCGGCCGCCGGCGTGGCCGCCGTGGCCCTGGCCGGTTCGGTCGGCGCGTGCGGATCGTCATCCGGCGCGCAGGCGTCCGGCGGCTCGTCCTCGACCGCCGGGGCGGGCGCGGGCGGCGGGAGCGGCGCCGTGCCGCTGGTGGTGTACTCGGCGCAGGGCTATGACTCGCCGGTGACCAAGGCGTTCACCGCCGCGACCGGCATCCCGGTCAAGCTCGACGACGACAGCACCGGCCCGCTGCTGACCAAGGTCGCCGCGGAGCGCAACAACCCGCAGTGGGGCCTGCTGTGGGTGGACGGCGACACCGCGTTCGCCGCGCTGGACAAGCAGGGCCAGCTGCTCGACTACGCCCCGCCGGTGCCGCTGACCGCGGCCGGCCAGGCACTGGTGCCCGCCGACCACGCGTACATCCCGGTCAGCACGACCGTCGTTCCGGCCCTGATCTACAACGCCGCGCGCGCCACCTCGGTGCCGGCCACCTTCCAGGACCTGCTCGGCGCCGCGTACAAGGGCCAGGTCGGCATGAACGACCCGTCCCAGTCCGGCCCGACCTACCCGCTGATCGCCGGGCTGATGAACCAGCTCGGCGGCCAGACCGGCGGCGTGGCGGCCGGCGAGAGCTACCTGACCAGCCTCAAGGCCGGCGGCCTGCACGTGTACCCGACCAATGGCGACACGCTGCACGCGCTGGAGATCGGCCAGATCAACTACGGCCTGATCCAGAGCTCCGCGGCGCTGGGCGAGGTGGCCAAGGCGCCGAAGAGCGCGAAGTTCGACCCGAAGATCGTCTACCTGCCCAAGTCGACGCTGCTGCCCGGCGTGATCGGCATCGACAAGGCGGCCCCGGCCAACGTGCAGGCCGAGGCGGAGAAGTTCGTGCAGTACGTGCTCTCCCCCGCCGGGCAGGCCGTGATGCAGAAGGGCGATCCGACCGGCGACTCGCTGTTCTGGCCGGTGGTGCCGGGCGTCAGCCCGCTGCCCGCGATGCCGGCGCTGCCCAGCGAGTACCAGAAGCTCGACCCGTATTTCTGGGGCCCGCTGGAGAACCAGGTCAACACGTTCTTCGACACGAACATCAAGTAAGCACCCGGACACCGCCGTCCGTCCGGGCGGTTCGATCCACAGCAGTCCGGCTCAGGCAGTTCGACTCAGGGCAGTTCGACTCAGGGCAGTTCGATTCAGAGTAAGAGGGCGGATTCCCGTGCGGGATACCGAGTGACCGCGCAGATCGCCGGGCCGACGCGGCGGCCGCCGGAGCCGGAGCAGGACACTGCGGCCCGGCGCCGCCCGCCGCGCATGCGGACGTACGCCGTGCTGCGCCGGATGCGCGGCGCGCCGCTGGCCCTGTTCTGGGCGCTGGTGGTGGCGATCCTGCTGCTGCCGATCCTGCTGTTCCTGCTGGTGGCCTTCAGCCCGGCGATGTTCGGGCAGGGGCCGGCGTGGTTCACGCTGGACGGCTTCCGCGGCGCGCTGACCGGGCCGCTGCTGCACGGCATCCTGGACTCGCTGCTGGTCGGCGTGTGCGCGGCCGTGTTCGCGGGCGCGATCGGCTTCGCGGTGGCGTGGATCGTGCTGCGCACCCGGGTTCCGGGGCGGCGGCTGTGGACGGGCGCGATGTTCGCGCTCTTACTCGTGCCGTCGTACCTGATCGCCCTTGGCTGGGAACGGCTGCTCGAACCGCAGGGCGTGCTGGACCTGCTCAACGTGCCGGACAGCTTCGCGCGCTCGCTGGTCTACGGGCCGGTCGGCGTGATCCTGGTGCTGACCGTCAAGGGCGTGCCGTTCGCGTACCTGGCGATCTCCTCGGCGCTGCGCGGCCTCGGCGAGGAGTTCGAGGCGGCGGTGCGGGTGCACGGCGGCGGGCGCGCGGCCGCGACGCGTACCGCCGCCGCCCTGCTCGCCCCGGCGATGTGCTCGGCGCTGGCGATCGTGTTCGCCGAGTCGGTCAGCGACTTCGGCGTCGCCGCGACACTGGCCAACGACGCGCACTTCCCGGTGGCCACCTTCGTGCTCTACAACGCGGTGGACAACTTCCCGGTGCAGTTCCCGGTGGCCGCCGCGGTCGGCTGGCTGCTGATGGGCATGGCCGTTCTCGCCCTGTCGGCGCAGTCGGCGGCGCTGCGCGGCCGCAGCTACCGCGTGCTCGGCGGACGTTCGCGTCCGGCGCGCCGGCTGCGGCTCTCGAAGCCCGCGAACACGGTCGCGTTCCTCGGCATGGCGCTGCTCCTGCTGGTCAGCCTCGGTGTGCCGGCCTTCGGCGCGGTGTCGGCGTCGCTGATCGACGGGCTCGGCTCGCTGCTCGGCGGCCACGGCTTCACCCTCGCCAACTACACCAGGGTCCTGTCGAGCCCGACCCTGCGCCAACCGCTGGAGTATTCGGCGGAACTGGCCGCGATCACCGCGACGGTCACGGCCGTGCTCGGCGTCGTGGTCGCCCGGGTGCTGACCACGCGGCGCGGCCGGCCGAGCGCGCGGATGCTGGACCTGCTGCTGCTGTCGGCGGTGGCGCTGCCCGGCATCGTGTTCGCGGCCGGCTACATCTTCACGTACAACCTGCCGATCACCAACAGGCTCGGCATCCACCTGTACGAGACCTCGACGCTGCTCGTGCTCGGCTACATCGCCACCGCGCTGCCGCCGAACGCGCGGGTGCTGCTCGGCAGCGTCGGCCAGGTGCAGGAGTCGATGCGCGAAGCAGGGCGCGTACACGGCGCCGGACCGCTCGGCTCCTGGCTGCGCGTCGTGCTGCCGCTGCTCTCGCGTCCGCTGCTGTCCGCCTGGTCGCTGACGTTCGGCGCCACGCTGCTCGAACTGCCGGTGTCCCAGCTGCTTTACCCGCCCGACCATCCGCCGGTCGCGGTCGGCATCGAGCGGGCGCTGGCCGCGTACGACTTCGGCGGCGGCACCGCGATGCAGGTCATCGCGATCCTCACCGCGCTGGCCGTGATCGCGCTGGTCTGGGGCCTGTTCTCGCTCTTCGCCCCCGCGGGGTGGCGCCGGTTCGGGAGGAACGCATGACGACGACCACGACACATCAGAGCACTGACACGCGCGCGGCGGCCGGCCACCACGTGGTGGTGCGCGGCGCCGCCAAGCGGTACGGCCAGGTGCGCGCGTTGGACGGCGTGGACTTCGAGGTCGCGGCCGGCCGGTTCCTGGTTCTGCTCGGCCCGTCCGGATCCGGCAAGTCCACGCTGGTGCGCGCCCTGGCCGGGGTCGAGCGGCTGGACGAGGGCGAGATCCGGTTCGGCGACACGCCGATCAGCGACGCGCGCCGCCATCTGCCGCCGGAGCGGCGCGACCTGGCGATGGTGTTCCAGGACTACGCGCTGTGGCCGCATCTGACCGCGCTCGGCAACGTCGGCTACGCGCTGCGCCGCCGGAAGCTGCCCGCCGAACAGGCGCGCGCACGCGCGCTCGAAGCGCTCGACCGGGTCGGCCTGGCCGCGCACGGCGGCCGGTACCCGCACGAGCTGTCCGGCGGACAGCAGCAGCGCGTCGCGCTCGCCCGGGCGCTCGCCCTCGAGCCGGCGCTGGTGCTGCTCGACGAGCCGTTCGCCTCGCTCGACGCGGCGCTGCGGATGAGCGTGCGCGCAGACATCGCCCGCGTTCTGCGCGAGGCCGGCACGTCGGTCGTGTTGGTG
>JBOHCW010000006.1:0-9003 GCA_050725375.1 Actinocrinis sp.
CGACCAGCGGCCGGGCAAAGTGCGCCCGCTCACGCGCGAGGAGATCGGCGCGCTGTACCACGCCGTGGACATGTAACCCGGATAAGCGTTCGTACTAACGCAGCGGCTGCCCGTTACGGGCAGCCGCTGCGTTAGTACGAACGCTTATCCGGATTACATGTCCACGGCGTGGTACAGCGCGCCGATCTCCTCGCGCGTGAGCGGGCGCACTTTGCCCGGCCGCTGGTCGCCCAGCGAGACGGGGCCGAAGCGCGTGCGCACCAGGCGCCTGACCGGGAACCCGGCCTCGGCCAGCAGGCGCCGCACGATGTGCTTGCGGCCCTCGTGCAGCACCACCTCGACCAGCGCGTGCTTGCCGACCGCGTCGACCATCTTGAAGCTGTCGACGCGTGCCAGGCCGTCTTCCAGCAGGATGCCTTCGCGCAGGCGCTTGCCCAGGTCGCGCGGGATCACGCCGTCCACCTGCGCGAGATACGTCTTCTTCACGCCGTACGACGGGTGCGTGAGCCGGTGCGCCAGCTCGCCGTCGTTCATCAGCAGGATGATCCCCTCGGTCTCCGCGTCGAGCCGCCCGACGTGGAACAGGCGCTGTGCGCGGCCCTCGACCAGGTCGCCGAGGTTCAGCCGACCCTCCGGGTCGGTCATCGTGGAGAGCACGCCCGGCGGCTTGTTCACCGCCAGGTACGCGGAGTCGGACGCGGAGGCGATCCGTAGTCCGTCCACGTGGATGACCGCCTTCTCGGGGTCGACCCGCATGCCCTGAGTGCGCACGCGCTCGCCGTCCACCGAGACCCGGCCCTGGTCGATCATCTCCTCGCAGGCGCGGCGCGAGCCGACGCCCGCGGCGGCCAGGACCTTCTGCAGGCGCACGCCCTCGTCGTTGGGATCGTGCAGGGGCGTCGCGCGCCGTTCCATCTTCGTCTCCATCACACGTTGCACAGCAATAATCCCGCGGCCCGCGCCGGTGCGGCGCCTCAGGCCTCTTCTTCCATGTCGGCGGCGCTGGGCAGCAGCGGGGCCAGGTCCGGCAGCTCGCCGAGGTGCTTGAGGCCCATCCGCTCCAGGAAGTAACCGGTGGTGCGGTACAGCAGAGCCCCGGTCTCGTACTCGGTGCCGCACTCCTCGACCAAGCCGCGAGCCAGCAGCGTGCGCATGACACCGTCGCAGTTGACGCCGCGGATCGCCGAGACCTTCGAGCGGCTGACCGGCTGACGATAGGCCACCACGGCCAGGGTTTCCAAGGCGGCCTGGGTGAGCCTGGCCTGTTGGCCGTCGCGCACGAACCGCTCGACCAGCGGCGCGCACTCGGGACGCGAGTACATCCGCCACCCGGTGACCGTGGCTGCCCCGGCGGGTCCGGCACCGGTGCCGACCTCGCGCAGTTCGAATCCGCGTCCTTGAACAGTGTATTCCTCGGCCAGCTCGCGCAGCGCCACCGCGACCTCGGCCTGGGGGCGCTCGACGACCTGCGCGAGCACCACCTCGGTGACCGGCTCGTCGACGACCATCAAGATCGCCTCGATTTGCGCCCTGAGCGGCGGCAGCGGCCCGGCCAGGTCCCCGGCCAGCTGCCAGGCGGGTTCGGGGCGCGGCGCGTTGTCACGGGCGCGCCGGGTTTCGGCCAGCGACTCGTTGAGGACGGCCAGCCCGTCGACGACCTCGCCCCGCTGCGGCTCGACCTCGTCCAGCGAGAACTGCGGCTGGGCCGGGATGCGGATCTCGGACCCGGCCTCGGGCGCAGGCTCGGACCCGGCCTCGGGCGCAGGCTCGGACTCAGGCTCGGGAACAGCCTCGGCCTGCGGCGTGACCTGAGGCTGCGTCATCTGGGCCGGAACCACCGGCCCGGCGGCCTGAGCGGATTCGGCGGGCTCTGGGACACCGGGCGCTGCGACGACGTGCTCTGTGCCAGCTGACTGGTCGACAACCGGCGCTGTGACGATCGGCTGCGCGGCGAGCTGCTCGGCGTCCGGATCTTCGACGTCGGCAGTGTCCGGCTCAGGCTCTATCCGCACACCGAGGGCCGCCCAGAACGCCGCGCCGCCTCCGGCCGCGCCGCCGCCGGGCACAGTGCCGCCTGACGCGTCGTCCGTCCGCGCTTCACCGTTGATGCTCATTCAGCCGCCTCCTGCGTGCGTTGACTCGGGACGGCCGCCACGGCCGCGCGCGGCTGCCCGTCGTCTGCGTCCTGCTGTTGCTCCCGGGCCTCCTCCGAGCCCTCGAACTCCTCCGCGACCTCGATCTCGCCCTCGTCCGCGCCGGTCCAACGCACCGTCAGCTCGCCGAACGGGGCGAGCTGGTCGAAGCCGACCGCCTTCTCCCGGAACAGCTCGAGCAGCGCCAGGAACCGGGCCACGATGTGGATCGTGTCCGGCGCGTCGGCGATCAGCGCGCGGAAGGTCGCGGTGCCCATCCGGCGCAGCCGGTCCGCGATCAGGTTCGCCTGGTCGCGGATCGAGACCTGGACCTGGTGGATGTGCTCGATCGAGACCGTCGGCGGCTCGCGCGGGGTCATCGCACGCACCGCCAGCGCCGCGAACTGCTCCAGCGACAGGCTGATCAGCACCTCGGGCAGCAGTTCCTTGAACGCCGGCTCCAGCTGCACCGAGCGCGGGTAACGCAGCGAACCGAAGGCATAGCGCTCGGCCAACTCCGTCGCGACCTGCTTGTACGCCCGGTACTGCAGCAGCCTCGCGAACAGCAGGTCGCGTGCCTCCAGCAGCGCCAGGTCCTCCTCGTCCTCGACCTCGGCGGCCGGCAGCAGCCGCGCGGCCTTCAGGTCCAGCAGCGTCGCGGCCACCAGCAGGAACTCGCTGGCCTGGTCCAGGTCCCAGGTCGAGCCGTTGCCGTTGATGAACGCGATGAACTCGTCGGTCACCTTCGACAGCGCGAGCGTGGTGACGTCCAGCTTGTGCTTGGCGATCAGGCTCAGCAGCAGGTCGAACGGACCCTCGAACTCGTCGAGGTGCACCTGGAAGGAGCCGGCCCGGCTGCCGCGGCCGGTGACCGGCGCGCTGTCGGGCGGCGGCTCGGGGGCTGCCGTCGTCGGCGCGGGCTCGGTCGGTTCCACGTGCTCAGCCTAATAGAGCGGTCGGACGGTCAGCGCCTGATCGCCGCGCGGGCGCGTCCTTCGTGCGTCGTCGCGTGCGAGCTCAGCGCTCGCGCAGCGTGCGCACCAGCAGCGAGCCGTCGCCGTTGTTCTCGAAGTCGGCCAGCACCAGGTCGATCGCCTCGCGCACGATCCGGCCGCGGTCCACCGCGAGCCCGTGCTCGGCGCGCAGCATGATGCGGGCCTGCTCCAGGCTCAACAGCTCCTCGGGCGAGACGTAGACGGTGATCTTCTCGTCGTGCCGCTCACGGCCGCTGGCCCCGCGCGCCGCGGTGGCTTGGGACCGCGGCGTCGTGTGTACGCGCGCCGGATGCGTCGGCGGCTCGGCCTCGGCGGCCTCGTCGTAACGCTCCGCGCCGGCCTCTTCCTCGATCGGGTCCGGCACGGCGCGCAGCCGGTCCGGGCGCGCCGCGCGTGCGGCGCTGCCCGCGGTGGACAGTCCCGAGCCGGTTATCCCGGCTCCGGTCGGCCGAAACAGCTCGTCGGCCGCGGGCATCCTCACTCGGCGGGGCACCTCGCCAGCACCTCCCTGGCGAGCTGGCGGTACGCCGCGGCGCCGACCGAACTCGACGCGTAGGACGTGATCGGCTCCCCGGCCACGGTGGTCTCCGGGAAGCGCACCGTGCGGCCGATCACCGTGTGGAACACCTGGTCGCCGAACGCCTGCACCACGCGCGCGAGGACCTCGCGGCTGTGCACCGTGCGCGCGTCGTACATCGTGGCCAGGATCCCGTCGAGCTCCAGGTGCGGGTTCAGCCGCTCGCGCACCTTCTCGATCGTCTCGGTCAGCAGCGCCACCCCGCGCAGCGCGAAGAACTCGCACTCCAGCGGGACGATCACGCTGTCCGCGGCCGTCAGGGCGTTGACGGTGAGCAGGCCGAGTGAGGGCTGGCAGTCGATGATGACGTAGTCGTAGTCGCTCAGCGCGGGCTTGATCGCGCGCGAGAGCGAGGACTCGCGGGCCACCTCGGTGACCAGCTGCACCTCGGCCGCCGACAGGTCGATGTTGCTCGGCAGCAGGTCCATGCCCGGGGTGACCGTCTTGAGCAGGATGTCGTCGAGGTTCACGCCCCGCTCCATCAGCAGGTTGTAGACGGTGCGGTCCAGCTCCATCGGGTTGACCCCGAGGCCGACCGACAGCGCGCCCTGCGGGTCGAAGTCCACCAGCAGGACCTTGCGACCGTACTCCGCCAGCGCGGCGCCCAGGTTGATGGTTGAGGTGGTCTTGCCCACCCCGCCCTTCTGGTTGCACATCGCGATGATCTTCGCCGGGCCGTGGTCCATCGCCGGGCGCGGCGCCGGGAAGCGCGGCATCGGCCGGCCGGTCGGCCCGACCCGCTCGCGCCGCTGGGTCGCCGGATCCGGGGCGAGGGTGGCGGCGTACTCGGGGTCCGGCTCTATCTCGGCGTCCGGGTCGAAGCCGTCCTCGTAGCGCAGTTCGTCGTCGATGCCGTACGGGTCGTCGATCTCGACGTCGCCGGTCCATGGACCGCTGCTCACAACAGTTCCTCCCCGGCCGTCCCCGCCGGCGAGCGCCGCCGTGCGCGGGTCGGCGTATGTGGATTCGCTCACCTGCCGGTCATCCTCCCAAATGCCTGTGCGGGGCGAAGCCCCCGATGCTGCCCCACTGCAGTGTCCACCGTGGCGGCGTCAATTGTCGACCTATAGATTCATCGCCCTGACATCACAGTGCCTGTGACTCTAGGCGCGACTGTCCAATTACATCAAGGACACGTCGCTCTGACGGCGCAACGCGCGCAGTGTCACGCATATTCGTCGACAAATCACCATCACGGGTCGGCGGCGGGCCGCCGCGGCATCCGCGAAGCGGCTGCGCCGACACGGAGCGTGCGGGTTCCGGCGATCTCGGTGACGGATGGTCGGTCGCGCCGTCGAGTACGGGTTCGATGGCGCTGTCGAGTACGGGTTCGATTGATTGCGGAATACCGGCGTTGCCAGCCCTGACCAGTGATCTTCCGGCTGCACTTAAGGGCACGGTTCGCTTACGACCTCTATCCGCGCGCGGTGCGAGGCGGTAAAAGTATGGCAGCCCGTTCGGGAATAGGCGGGTTGCCCGCTGACGCCTGTCGGCGCGCATCGAGGAGGGGTACATGGATCTGACGAAGCTCGGCCGCACCGAGCGCGTTTTGGCGGTGGTCGGACTGATCGCCTTCATCAACACGTTCCTGCCGTGGTGGTCGGTCTCCGCCAAGGGCTCGCTCGCGGGGCTCGGGGGAGCCAGCGCCAGCGGGAACGCTTACGACATCGGGTTCTGGGCCTGGTTCCCGATGTACCTGCTGCTCGCCCTGGCCGTCGTCGTCACGCTGCCCGCGTTCGGCCGGTCAGTGGCCATCCGCGGCGGCTATGCGGCGTTCGGCGCCGTCGCCGCGATCGCCACTCTCATCGTGCTGATCCTCTGGTTGACCTACTCGCCGGTGCCCTCGGAACTGGACGCCTACGTCGACTCCAACGCGACCTTCGGCACGTACCTCGCCCTGGTGCTCGCGATCGTCGCCACCGTGTTCGCATACCTCGGATTCACCGCCGCGGGCGGCGCGCTGAACAAGTTCGCCGACGCGTTCAAGACGCAGCCCCAGGCGCAGGAGCAGGAGCAGGGCGGCTACGTGCCCCCGGCCGGCGGTTACGCCCCGCCCGGCGACTTCCAGCCGCCGACGAACTACGCGCCTCCCGCCGACCCGGGCGGCCAGTACCAGCCGCCGCAGCAGTAGCGGTCACCCGCCAGTTCG
Organism: Actinocrinis sp.; assembly: GCA_050725375.1. GTDB lineage: Bacteria > Actinomycetota > Actinomycetes > Streptomycetales > Catenulisporaceae > Actinocrinis. The sequence goes on from JBOHCW010000006.1 coordinate 5,854, forward strand.
AATACCCGCCAGTTCGAATACCCGCTTGAAACGTCCTGCGGCCCGCGTTCCCTTTCGGGGGCGCGGGCCGCAGGTTCGTCGGCTTTCAAACGGAGACCGGCTACGCCAGCACCTCGTCCAGCTTGAGCGACCGCAGGCCGTGAGCTTCCGCGACCGGCGCGTACGTGAGCTCGCCGGCGTGCACATTAAGGCCCAGCGCCAGCGCGTGGTCCGTGCGCAACGCTTCCTTCCAGCCCTTGTTCGCAAGCTCCATCGCATAGGGCAGCGTCACGTTAGTCAGGGCGTACGTCGAGGTGTTAGCCACCGCGCCCGGCATGTTCGCCACGCAGTAGAACACCGATCCGTGCACCTGGAACGTCGGGTCGTCGTGCGTGGTCGGCCGTGAGTCCTCGAAGCAGCCGCCCTGGTCGATCGCGATGTCGACCAGCACGGAGCCCTGCTTCATCCGCGAGACCAGCTCGTTGGTGACCAGCTTCGGCGCCTTCGCGCCCGGGATCAGCACCGCGCCGACCACCAGGTCGGCCTCAAGCACCGCGCGCTCCAACTCGAACGCGTTCGAGGCCACCGTGCGGATGCGGTTGCCGAACACCTTGTCGGCCTCGCGCAGCTTGGCGATGTCCCGGTCCAGCAGGGTCACTTCGAAGCCCATGCCCGCCGCGATCGTGGTCGCGTGCCAGCCGGACACGCCCGCGCCGATCACCACGGCCTTCGCCGGGGCCACGCCCGGCACGCCGCCGGGCAGTACGCCGCGCCCGCCGGAGAAGCGCATCAGGTTGTACGCGCCGACCTGCGGGGCCAGCCGGCCGGCCACCTCGGACATCGGGGCGAGCAGCGGCAGCGAGCCGTTCGGCAGCTGCACCGTCTCGTACGCGATCGCGGTCGCGCCCGACGTGATCAGCGCGTCGGTGCATTCACGCGAGGCGGCCAGGTGCAGGTAGGTGAACAGGGTCTGCCCGGAGCGGATGCGGTGGTACTCGCTCGCGATCGGCTCCTTGACCTTCAGGACCAGGTCGCCCTCGGCCCACACCGCGTCGGCGGTGGGCAGCACGTTCGCGCCGGCCGCGGCGAAGTCCGCGTCCGGGATGGAGGAGCCGACCCCGGCGCCGGCCTCGACGAACACCTCGTGCCCGGCGCGGGCCAGCTCGTGGACGCCCGCAGGGGTGATGGCGACCCGGTACTCGTGGTTCTTGACTTCGCGGGGACTACCGACCTTCACGGCGTATCGTCCTTCGAGCGAAAACACGGATGTGTGTGAGACGGATATGTATGAGACGGATGTGTATGAGATGGATGTGTTGAGACGCAGGTGCGCACCGCGCAGGTGTGTGAACTGACATATGAGACCCAAGATGTGGGTCGAAATATGCCGAAGCGTAAAAACCCGTGCGAACAGCGGAGACCGGGACCTATCGTGACGAGCCGGCTCGCCGGCTGATACGAGACTATCCGCGCGTCGCCGTTCCGCGATGTGGACACTGCCTTACACGCTGCGTCGCGTTCGCCGCAAGGGTCGACGAAGTGTCGTGCCGTTGGCTCTTGCTTGACGGGATAAGCCGCCCCGCTCCTTCGATTTGAAGGCGTCAGGCGGCTGTACACGGTAAATCCCAGGCCCGGTGATCGTCAGGGCCGCTCGGTCAGAACGGACGCGCGGACCATGGGGCGTCGGCCGGACGCAGGGCGTCCAGGCCGTCCGGCAGCGCGCGCGCCGCGGCCAGCGCGAGCACACCGACGACCGTGCCGACCGAAGCGACCTCGCCGGCCAGCACCGCGCGCAGCAGGTCGTCGAACCGGACCCATTCGATCTCCATGTCGGCTTCTTCGTCCTCGCGCTCGTGCAGTCGCCCGTCCGCCTTGGCGATACCGCGGGCCAGGTACACGCGCGTCGCCTCGTTAGACGAGCCGGCCGTGTTGTAGAAGTCCACGAGCACGCGCCAGTCCGACGCGTGCCGGTCCGTCTCCTCCCACAGCTCGCGCTGCGCCGCGCTGCGCGGCGTCTCGCCCTCGTCCTGCTTGTCGAGCAGGCCGGCCGGCACCTCGACCAGTCGGCGGCGCACCGGGTGCCGGTACTGCTTGATGACGAGCACGTTGTCCTCGTCGTCTACGGCGAGCACCGCCACGGCACCGGTATGCAGCAAGTACTCCCGGTTCTGCCCTTTGCCCGACGGCATCGACACACGGTCGCGCCGGTAGGTCGTGACCCCGCCGGACGCGAGGTCCTCGCTCTGCTCGACGGGCCATTGCTCCGGACTGTCCGACAAGGTGAATGCCATGATCCGATCTTACGCAGCGGTCCGGTGTACAAGCTGACTGTTCGTGAGATCGGACCGCCGAATCAGAGGACTGTCACTTCGCGGCCGCCCTGGGCTTCGGGCCGGCGCCCGTCGACTGGCGCGCGACGGCCGCCGCGATCAGGCCCTTGAACAGCGGGTGCGGGCGGGTAGGACGCGAGCGCAGTTCCGGGTGCGCCTGCGTGGCGACGAAGTACGGGTGCGTCTCGCGCGGCAGTTCGATGAACTCGACCAGCCGGCCGTCCGGCGAGGCGCCGCAGAACACCAGCCCGCCGGCCGCGATCTTCTCGCGGAAGTCGTTGTTGACCTCGTACCGGTGCCGGTGCCGCTCCTCGATCTTCGCCTCGCCGTAGAGCTCGCGCACGATCGAGCCCTCCGCGAGCACCGCCGGGTACAGGCCCAGGCGCATCGTGCCGCCCATGTCGCCCTCGCCCGAGACGATGTCCACCTGGTCGGCCATGGTCGAGATCACCGGGTACGCGGTGTTCTCGTCGAACTCGCTGGAGCCCGCGCCGTCCAGGCCGGCCAGGTGCCGCGCCGTCTCGATCACCATGCACTGCAGGCCCAGGCACAGCCCGAGCGCGAGGTCACCGTCGCCCTCGTCGGCAAGTACATCGACCTGCCGGACGCCTACCTCTCGGTGACCGAGGCCATCCGCGCGGGCGGGTTCGCCAACAACGTGCGCGCCACGATCAAGTGGGTGACCTCGGACAACACCGCGAGCCCCGAGGCCGCCGCACGTGAACTGGCCGACGTCGACGCGGTGCTGGTGCCGGGCGGATTCGGCATCCGGGGCATCGAGGGCAAGGTCGGCGCGCTGCGCTACGCCCGCGAGCGCGGCATCCCGACGCTGGGGCTGTGC
>JBOHCW010000007.1:0-7539 GCA_050725375.1 Actinocrinis sp.
GCCCGAGGACGAGCGGACTGGAGCGGTCGAGCGACTGGTCGGCTGGTATCTGCACAGCGCCTGCGCCGCGCGCGTCGCCCTCGACCCGCACCTGCCTCCGCTTGAGCCGCCGCCCGCGAGGTTCGCCGCTGCCACCGCCGAGTTCGACGACAAGTCGACCGCGCTGGCCTGGTACGACGTGGAGCGCCCGAACCTGGTGGCCGCCTCGCTCAGCGCGCACGGCCACGACCTGAACGAGCACGGCTGGAAGCTGCCGATCGCGCTGTTCCCGTTCTTCGACCGGCGCAAGTTCTTCGAGGACTGGGTCGCCACGCACAAGAGCGGCGCCGAGTGCGCGCACCTGGCCGGGGACGCCGAGGCCGAAGGCAAGGTGCTGTGCAACCTGGGCAGCGCGTACCGCCCGATGCGCCGCTTCGACGAGGCGGTCGAGTGCTACGAACGGGCCGGCGAACTGTTTCGCACGACCGGCTGGCGCGTCGGCGAGGGCAAGGTGCTCGGCAACCTGGCCGCGACGTACGCCGACGCGGATCAGGTGCCTGAGGCGGTGACCTCGGGCCTGGCCGCGCTGGACGTGTTCCGCGAACTGGACGACGCGTGGGGCCAGGCGCTGTGCCTCTCGAACCTCGGCAACGCCTATGCGCGACTCGGCGCGTTCGACGACGCGATGCGTATGCAGGCCGAGGCGCTCGACCTGTTCCGCGGCTTAGAGGACACGCGCGGCGCAGGACGCGCGGTCAACGGACTGGGCACAGCGCTGGCGCGCCTCGGACGGCCCGAAGACGCGCTCGTACACGTGAAGGAGTCCGTCGACATGTTTGCGGAGGTCGGCGACCATCACGAGCAGGCGTACGCACTTGTCGACCTCGCCGGAGTGCACACCGCGCTCAGCCAACCCGCGCAGGCTGCGCACTGTCTGCGCACAGCAGGCGAACTGTTCACGATGCTCGGCGAGCACTGGATGGTCGCCGAGCTACGCCCCAAGCTGGAAGCCGCCGAGGCCGGCACCTAAGCGCGAAAGCGCGATGACAAGCGGCTAGACAGCATCCTCACTCCAAGTGGGCGCACTTGGGGCAAGGGCGACGCCGATGCCCCCTGCTCCACCGGCGGCGCCCGGTGCCCCGCAGCCCGGCGAAGCAGGCGTCGAATGACACCGTCGCGCCGGAGATACCGCTAACCGGCGCTCTTCGAGCACCGGAGGTTCGGCACGTCTGATCAGGATGTGCCGCTACAGATCATTGCCGCTGCGAAGCCGGTCGTGCTGGATTCGGACCAAACCCCGACCAAAAGCGGACCACGGATCGGACAGTGAGGCCGAGCCTGGACCGAACTACCGGTCAGGCCCGCGCGCAGGCCGTCGGGTGACGCGTGCGACACGCTTGGCGCGCACCACGGCCTTGGCAATCACTGTGCCATGTGACATTGTACTGGCGTGGCCAGTGACTCGACCTGCGATGTCGTGATTGTCGGCGGCGGCATGGTAGGCGCTTCGTGCGCTTACTACGCGGCGCGCGCCGGCCTGCGCGTCGTGCTGGTCGATCGCGGGCCGGTGGCCGGGGGCACGACCGGTGCGGGCGAGGGAAACCTGCTGGTCTCGGACAAGCCGCCGGGTCCCGAGTTGGACCTCGCGCTGCTCTCGCTGCGGCTTTGGCGCGCGCTGGCCGACGAGCCGTTCGGGCGGGCGATCGAGTTCGAGGCGAAGGGCGGCCTCGTGGTCGCCGGCGATCCGAAGAGCTTGGACGCGCTGATCGGGCTGGCGGACGACCAGCGGCGCGCGGGCGTTTCGGCGAAGGCCGTGGCGGCGGATGAGCTGCGCGGCGTGGAGCCGCACCTTGCGACCGGGCAGGCCGGCGGCGTTTTCTATCCGCAGGACTCGCAGGTGCAGCCGGCCCTCGCCGCCGCGCATCTGATCAAGGCCGCTCGGGGGTACGGCGCCTGTCTGCGTACTGACGAAACCGTCACAGGGGTCTTGCTCACATCCTCGGGCGCGGTGCGTGGCGTGCAGACCGGCCGCGGTGCGATTCACGCTCCGGCAGTGGTCAACGCGGCGGGCGTGTGGGGCGGCTCGGTCGCGTCGCTCGCCGGAGTAGCGCTGCCGGTGCGGCCGCGCCGCGGGTTCATCCTGGTCACCGAGCCGTTGCCCCGGATGGTGCGGCACAAGGTGTACGCGGCGGATTACGTCGCCGACGTGGCCAGCGACTCGGCCGGCCTGCAGACCTCGCCCGTGGTCGAGGGCACCGCGTCAGGACCCGTACTCATCGGCGCGAGCCGCGAGCGGGTCGGCTTCGACCGGACCGTCTCGCTGCCGGTGCTGCGACGCCTCGCCGTACAGGCGATCGCGCTGTTCCCGTTCCTGGAGCAGGTCAACGCTCTGCGCACGTACGTGGGCTTCCGGCCGTACCTGCCCGACCATCTGCCCGCGATCGGCGCCGATCCGCGTGTGCCAGGGCTCTACCACGCGTGCGGCCACGAGGGAGCGGGCATCGGGCTCGCGCCCGCGACCGGCCACCTGATCGCGCAGGCGCTGACCGGACGGCCCACGGACGTGGACCTGGCGCCGTTCCGGCCCGACCGTTTCGCGCAGCTCGACGCTGCGGAGGAGGCATGATGATTCGAGGTCGACGACAGGGCGGCGGCCGCGGCGCTTCGCCGGTGCGCTCGCCGGAAGTGCTGGTAAACGCACGCCCGGACGCCGCGTTCACGCTGTCCGTGGACGGGCGTGAGATCGAGGCGCTGTTCGGGCACACGATCGCGGCGGCGCTGTGGCGCGAGGGGATCGTGTCCTGGCGGCGCACCCGGGTCGACGACGAGCCGCGCGGCGTGTTCTGCGGCATCGGCGTCTGCTTCGACTGCCTCGTCACGGTCAACGGCCGACCGAATCAACGTGCGTGCATCACTGCGGCGCGGCCGGGCGACGTGGTCACCACGCAGGAGGGCGACGGTCGTCATGGTGGCTGATCCGGGCCGGGCGAACGGCACTACGGTGGCCGCCGACGTGCGCGAACGACCGCCTGCCCTCGCGATCGTCGGAGCGGGACCGGCAGGTCTGGCGGCCGCGGTGGTCGCCGCCGAGGCAGGGATCGCGGTGACCGTGCTGGACTCCGCGGCGTCGATCGGCGGCCAGTTCTACCGGCAGCCCGCGCGCGGGCTGAACGCGCGGCGCCCACAGGCGCTGCACCACGCATGGCGCAACTGGACGTCGCTGCGTGCGCGCTTCGTCGACCACGCCTCGGCCGGGCGTATCAGCCACCTGGCAGAGCACCACGTGTGGTTCGTCGAGCGCTCGAACGTCGATGGTGACGGCCGCGGTGGCGGTGACGACGACGGTCAACGCCGCGGCGACTTCGTCGTGTACGCGCTGACGGGCCCGGAGCAGCGGACTTCGATCTCAGTACACGCCGATGCGTTGCTGCTGGCGACCGGATCGTACGAGCGGGTCCTGCCCTTCCCCGGCTGGACGCTGCCCGGGGTGGTCACGGCCGGTGGCGCGCAGGCGATGCTCAAGGGCACGCTGGTGTTGCCGGGCAGGGACATCGTGGTCGCCGGGACCGGTCCGCTGCTGCTGCCGGTCGCGACCGGCCTGGCCGACGCCGGCGCGCGCGTCAGGGCACTGATCGAGTCTGCCGACGCACGTGCCCTGATCCGCTCGGCTCCGACGCTGGTCACGCACCCGGACAAGCTCGGCGAGGCTGCCGGGTATGCCGTGCGGCTGGCGCGGCACCGCGTCCCGATCCACTACCGGCACACGGTGATCGCGGCGCACGGCACGAAGCGCGTCGAGGCCGTGACGGTCGCGGCGCTGGACCGGGACGGGCACGTGCGCGCGGGGTCGCCGCGCCGGATCGCCTGCGACAGCCTGGCGATCGGGCACGGCCTGCTGCCGCATCTCGATCTCGCCCTCTCACTCGGCGCGCGCATCGGGAACGGCGGTGTCACGGCCGTCTGGGTCGATGACGAACAGCGCACGGACGTACCCGGCCTGTGGGCGGCCGGCGAGTCGACCGGCATCGGCGGAGCGGCGTTGGCGCAGGTGGAGGGTCAGATCGCCGGGCGCTCGATCGCTGCGCGGCTGCGCGGCACGGCTGCGGGAAGCACGCCGGGCACACGCGCGGGTGACCCGAGCGTCCACGTGAACGTCGACGGGCTCGCGCACGCGCGCGACCGGATGCGCGCCTTCTTCGCGGCGATCGACAAGGTGTATACGCCCCCTGAGACGTGGGTGCGAAATCTGACCGACGACACGACGGTGTGCCGCTGCGAGGAAGTGCCGGTCAGCGCGGTGCGCGAGGCCGTGCGCGAACTTGGCGCGGGCGACCTGCGCACCGTCAAACTACTGACACGCGCCGGAATGGGCTGGTGCCAGGGCCGAGTCTGCGGACCGGCGGTCGCCGGGCTCCTCGCGGACTGCCGGCGGGCACCGGACAGTGATCAGAACACGGACACGAAGGTCCGCGAGAGCGCGTCCGAGGCCGCCCTGTCACGGCGGCCGTTCGCCCGCCCCGTCCCGCTCGGCGTGCTCGCCCGCCTGGTCACGGGCCCGGACGACGGCGGCCGGGCCCGTGACCCGCGGCGGGACGAGAACCAGGACCAGAGCCACATACCCGAGAGAGGACCGACCGACGTATGAACACCCCTGATACGCGCCGTCCCTGGCACGGAGTGCTGGTCGCCACCGCGCTGCCGATGCGCGCGGACCTGACGGTCGACTACGACGCCTTCGCCGCGCACTGCGCGTGGCTGGTCGAAGAGGGCTGCGACGCGGTCGTGCCGAACGGCTCGCTCGGCGAATACCAGACGCTCAGCGACGAGGAGCGCGCCACGGTCATGGACGTCGCGGTTTCTGCGGTCGGCGGCGACCGGGTGATTCCCGGCGTCGGCGCCTACGGCAGCCGCGAGTCGCGCTGGTGGGCCGAGTACGCCGCGCAGATCGGCGCGAAGGCGGTGCTGCTGCTGCCGCCGAACGCCTACCGCGCCGATGAGAACGCCGTACGCCAACACTTCGCGGCGGTCGCCGAGGTCGGGCTGCCGGTGATCGCCTACAACAACCCGCACGACACCAAGGTCGATCTGACGCCCGGGCTGCTCGCCTCGCTCTACCACGACGGGCACATCCGCGCGGTGAAGGAGTTCAGCGGCGACGTGCGCCGTGCGTATCAGATTGCTGAGTTGGCCCCCGAGCTCGACCTGCTGGTCGGCGCGGACGACGTGCTGCTGGAGCTGGCGATCGCCGGCGCGAAGGGCTGGGTCGCCGGGTACCCGAACGCGCTGCCGCGTTCGAGCGTCGAACTGTTCCGGGCCGCGACGGCCGGCGACCTGGCGACCGCGCTGCCGCTGTACCGCCAACTGCACCCGCTGCTGCGCTGGGATTCGCGCACCGAGTTCGTGCAGGCCATCAAGCTGTCGATGGACCTGGCCGGGCGGCGCGGCGGCCCGTGCCGCCCGCCGCGCCTGCCGCTGACGCCGGAGCAGGACGCGTCCGTGCGCGCGTCGACCGAGAAGGTCCTCGCGGCGGGGCTGCGCTGAGATGCGCAGCAAACTGGTTCTGCACGCGGTGGACTCGCACACCGAGGGCATGCCTACCCGGGTGATCACCGGCGGTGTCGGCGTGATCCCCGGCGCGACCATGTCCGAGCGGCGCGCGCACTTCATGGCGCACATGGACGAGCTTCGCACGCTGCTGATGTACGAGCCGCGCGGCCACGCCGCGATGAGCGGCGCGATCCTGCAGCCGCCGACCCGCCCGGACGCCGACTACGGGGTGCTGTTCATCGAGGTCTCCGGCTGCCTGCCGATGTGCGGCCACGGCACCATCGGCGTGGCGACGGTGCTGGTCGAGACCGGGATGGTGCCGGTCACCGAGCCGGTGACCACGATCCGGTTGGACACCCCGGCCGGGCTGGTCACCGCCGAGGTCGCCGTCCAGGACGGCGCGGCGCGCGCGGTGACCCTGCACATGGTGCCCTCGTTCGCGGTCGGCCAGGATCTCAAGGCCCTGCTCCCGGACGGCCGTACGGTCACGTACGACCTCGCGTACGGCGGCAACTTCTACGCGATCCTGCCGCTGGAGCAGTTCGGCCTGCCGTTCGACCGCGCCGTGCAGAACGAGATGCTGGCCGCCGGCCTGTCGCTGATGAAGGCGATCAACGACGGGAACGCGCCGGTGCACCCGACCGACCCGACGATCAACGGCTGCCACCACGTGCACTTACTCGCTCCCGGCGCGAACGCGCGCAGATCACGGCACGCGATGGCGATCCACCCCGGCTGGTTCGACCGCTCTCCCTGCGGCACCGGCACGGCCGCGCGGATGGCGCAGTTGCACGCGCGCGGCGAGCTGCCGCTGGATCAGGACTTCGAGAACGAGTCCTTCATCGGCAGCCGTTTCATCGGCCGGCTGATCGGCGAGACCGAGGTCGGCGGCCGGCCGGCGGTGCTGCCGACCGTGACCGGCCGCGCCTGGGTCACCGGCACGGCACAATATCTACTCGACCCTACCGACCCGTTCCCCGCTGGATTCCTGTTGTGATGACGATCAGTCCCGACCCGCGCTCCCCCGCCACCCTCGGATCAGGCCTCGATGACGGTGCCGGGTCGCTGACGCTGCCCCAGCTCGACGGCCGGCGCAACTTCCGCGACCAGGTCGCGCACGCTCTTCGCGCCGCCTTGGTCGCCGGCCGGCTGCGCCCCGGCGAGCTGTATTCGGCCCCTGCGTTGGCCGCGCAGTTCGGCGTCTCGGCGACGCCGGTGCGCGAGGCGATGCTGGACCTGGTGCGCGAGGGCCTGGTCGAAACGGTGTCCAACAAGGGCTTCCGGGTCACCACGGTCACCGACCGGCAGCTCGACGAGTACAACCACGTCCGCGCCCTGATCGAGATCCCGGTGGTCGCGGCCGTGTCGCAGACCGCTGACCCGGACGATCTGCGGGCCCTGCGTCCGGACGCCGAGGAGATCGTCATCGCCGCGAAGGCCGCCGACCTGATCGCCTACGTCGAGGCCGACCGCCGCTTCCACCTCGGCCTGCTCGCCCTGGCCGGCAATGCCCACCTGGTCGACGTGGTGGGTGACCTGCGTAAACGCTCACGCCTGTACGGCCTGACCGCACTAGCCGAGCGCGGCCTCTTGGAGGCGTCGGCGCAGGAGCACCTGGAACTGCTCGACGCCCTACTAGCCCGCGACGAACCCGCTACCCGCGCCGTGATGACGCGCCACCTCGGCCACGTCCGCGGCCTGTGGGCCAGGTAGAAGGTAAGGGCACGAAGTAACGAGCAGATCCGCGAGTGACGCCATACATTGACAAGCTCATCCGCACCCTGGAAGACTCCCCGCGTCCGAATGAATCCGGACCGTAGCGAGCGGGGGCTCCTAGCGTGTCGAATGCCATCGTCAAGGCATTGGAGGAGGCGGCGAAACGCGTCGGCCGCACCCTGAGTAAGGACGCCGGCAAGGCTGTCGAGGACTTGTATCGCAGCGCCGGCAAGAACACCGAGGCGGTCGTCGAGCGCATCACCAAGTCAGACGCCGAAAGCGCGCACAAACTGATCG
>JBOHCW010000008.1:0-2508 GCA_050725375.1 Actinocrinis sp.
CGCCTGGCGGTGCGCGCGGGCAGGACGCGGAGCGCGGCGCGGCTGCGGGAGCTCGGCGCGGCCGAGGACGGTACCGACGTCGACAGGTTCCTCGGCGCGTGCCTGAACGCCGACCGCCTGGCGGTCCGACAGCAGCTGGCCGACGACCCTGAGCTGCCGGGCCGGCTGACCGAGCAGGACCGCGGCGTGATCTGCGAGGCCGCCGCGTCGTACCCGGTAGAGGCGCTTGAGCTCATGCTGGAGTCTGGATTCTCCGCGCGCACGCGCAGACTCGGCGAGCTGCCGCTACACGCCGCCGCCTACCACGGCAACGCGGTCGCCGTACGGATACTGCTGGACGAGGGCGCCGAGGTCGATGCCCGCGACGACCGGTTCGCCGGCACCGCCCTGGCGTTCGCCACCGTCGGCAGCGGCGAACAGGCCGCAAAGCCGGGCGACTGGATCACGACCGTACGGCTGCTGATCGAAGCCGGCGCAACCAGGGACGACGTGTGGATCACCGGGAAGCCGCCGAGCGAGGAGGTCGCCGATCTCCTGCTGTACCACGGCATAACCCCCTGCGAGTCCGCCGGCTCGCACCCGGGCATCGATGACCACGAGCACGAGCACAAGCAGGCACAAGCGACCGCGCCCGCGTCACTGGGCACCGGTGTCATGGCCGAGATCGCCCGGCACCTGGAAGCCGCCGGCCGCGACCTGGATCTCGATGTGCTCGGCTCGCTGTTGCATCCCGAGGTGCGCTGGACCGGGCTGTGCAGGGATCGGACCCAGGTGCTCGACTGGTACCGCGCCGTGCTGGCGGAGGGCGTCGAGGCCACCGTGCACAGTGTGGAGGTCGACCGCGACGCCGTGGTGCTCGGGCTGACGGTGGCCCGCCGCGCCGTGGCGGCCCGACCCGCACCGCCGCAGCAGCTCTACCAGGTCTTCACCGTGGCCGGCGACCAGATCGTGGAGATCTGCGGCTACCCCGATCGTGCCAGTGCACTGACACGCGGCGGCGAGCCGGCCGAAGGGTGACCGCCGGGCGGCGAGGCCGTCACGGCGCCGCGCCGCTTCGCATCACCGCCCGCCAACGGATCGCGCGATCGGCATACGCGCGTTGGTCAGGCCGCCGCCGGGGCGATGTTCGCGTTGTGCCGGAACACGTTTTGCGGGTCGTACTCGGCCTTGATCTTCGCCAGCCGCCGGTACTTCTCCGGACCGTAGGCGGCCAGGACCCGTTCCTGATCGGGTTCGACCATGAAGTTCACGTAGCTGCCGGCGCCGCGCGCGTGGGGCAGCAGGGCCGCCCAGTACGAGCGGACCCAGGCCGTGTCGGCCGCCAGCAGGTCGGCGGCCGGCGCGATGGCGGCCAGGTTCACCACGTAGCCGGGTCGCCGCGCGCCGCCGAACGCGGTCGCGGCGTCATCGACCTCCGCGAAGGCTCCGTCCAGCCGGAAGATCGGGGAGAACGACATCGGCGAGCTCTTCTGCGCGGCGTACCGGGTGATGACCGCGATCACCTCGTCGGTCAGCTCGTCGAGGTAGAGCGCGCGCTCGTAGGCCAGGATCCCGGGCGGGGCCGCGTCGTCGAGCATTGACTGCAGCGCGGTGTACGGCAGCGGCGAGACGAAGTCGAACAGCGGCGGCAGCGCGGCGCGCACCGGATCGACGACGGTCGCGTGCTGCTCGGCGGTGCCGAAGCCGGCCAGGACCAGCGCGTAGCCCGGCGTGAAATGGTGCTCGGGCGGCACGAACGGCGCGGGCGGCGCGGACATGGCGCAGGCGAGCAGCGCGCCGACGCCCGGCGGCAGCCCGGCTATCGTCTCGCGCGCCAGCCCCAGCGCCTCAGTGCCCTGACTCAGCGGCCAGAACAGCAGGCCTACGTGCACCAGCGGGCCGACCGGGTGCAGCCGGAAGCGGAACTCGGTGACCACGCCGAAATTCCCGCCGCCGCCGCGCAGCGCCCAGAACAGGTCCGGGTGCGCGTCGGCGGAAGCCTCGACCACCCGGCCGTCCGCGAGCACCACCTGCGCCGACAGCAGGTTGTCGAGCGACATGCCGTGGTCGTGCGTGAGCCAGCCGAAACCGCCGCCGAGGGTCAGGCCGCCGACGCCGGTATGGCTGATGGTCCCGGCCGGCACCGCGAGCGCGTGCTCCTGTGTCGCGGCGTCCAGATCGGACAGCAGCGCACCGCCCTGGCACCGCGCGACGCGCGCCTGCGGATCGACGGCCACCGCGCGCATCGGGCTGAGGTCGACGGTCAGGCCGTCCGGCCACACCGCGTTGCCCCCGAACTGGTGCGCGCCGCCGCGCACGGACAGTTCCAGGCCCTGGCCGCGCGCGTACGCCAAGGCCGCGGCGACGTCCTCGGCCCGGTGGCACTGGGCGACCACCGCCGGCCGGTGGTCGATCGCCCCGTTCCAGACCTTGCGGACGGCGTCGTAGTCGGCGTCGCCCGCCGTGACGACTCGGCCGGTGAACCCGGGAATCGTGGCTTCGACGTGCAGTGACATCGCTGGTCCCCCC
>JBOHCW010000009.1:0-4476 GCA_050725375.1 Actinocrinis sp.
ATGCGGACCTGTGGATCCGACGAGCCGCATCCCCGCGGCCGGTCCGCTTGTCCGTTTGAATTGGACACCGAACCCTGACATCCGATCGGCCCGCCTACGATCGGACGGACGCAGTTGGCTGGTCGGCTCCAAGATCGCAGCGACAACGTGAGCCGGCTCCGTGCTTGGTCGCTGCGCAGTTGGCGCGACCGCCGCGCGGTCTCGGGCGGACCGCGTCGCCAACGCGACAGCGGGTAGCTCGAAGTAAGTGCGTTGCGTTTCGGGCCCCACAGGTCGGGCGACGGTGCTGGTCGGCGGCCTTGTCACGAGGCCGAATGAGTCTGCGATAGTCGGCTTATGCAGATCACGGTTCTCGGCGGTTGCGGCGCCTGGCCCACAGCGGGTGCGGCGTGCAGCGGCTTTCTGGTCGAGTATGAGGGATTCCGGATACTGCTCGATGCGGGTTATGCGACGTTGCCGCAACTGCTGAAGGTGATCGCGGCCGCACAGGTTGACGCCGTCCTGATCAGCCACGGGCATCCCGACCACTGCGCCGATCTCAACCCCCTGCTGCGGGCCCGGGCCCTGAGCGCGGATCCGCCTCCGGCACTGCCCGTGTTCGCACCGATCGCCGCGTTGAACGCCGTGTTGGCGCTCGACCGGCCCGGCATGCTTGACGATGCCCTCGTCCTGAACGAGTTCGCGCCGGGCTCGACACTGTCCGTGGGTCCGTTCACCGTCACGACCCGGCTGCTGCCCCACTGGGTTCCCAACGCCGGAATGCGGCTGGAAGCCGGCGGCGCGGCGGTCGCGTACACCGGAGATTGCGGCCCGGATCCGGCCGTGCCCGCTCTGGCGTCCGGAGCCGATCTGCTGATCGCCGAAGCCACGTACGTCGAGCACGTGCCGACCGAGGACAGTCGCCATCTGACCAGCGCGCTGCAGGCGGCCGAGCAGGCCGCTCGGGCCGATGTCGGCCGCCTGATGCTCACCCATCTGTGGCCGGGAACCGAGCCCGACACGGCAACAGCCGCCGCGCGTCGGGCCTACAACGGTCGGATCGACGTGGCACAAGGCGGGCTTCGGATCGGTCTGTGACCCGTCGGTGACCCGTCGGTCAAGTGCGTTGACGAGCAGGCTTACCGAAACTGACACACCGTCATTCTCGACCCGGCCGTGTTCGCGGCAATGCGGGCCGAACGCCAGCCACGGTCAGCCGTCGTCGCGGCACAGGCAGAACGGGTGGCCGGCCGGGTCGAAAAGCACCCGGACGTTGTCCTGCGGCTGCTGCGCGGCGATCGAGGCCCCGAGGGCGACCGCCTCGGCGACCGCGGAGTCCAGGTCCCCGACCTGGAAGTCGAAATGCATCATCGCGCGCTGCCGCCCGTCGACGGGCGGCCACACCGGGGGCTGGTAGCCGGTCGCCTGCTGGAACACGACATAGATGGAACCCTCGGGAGCCGCCAGGATCGTCGTCCCCGGCTCCTCGTGACCGATGGTCCAGCCGAGCAGTTCAGCGTAGAACCTCGCCAGCGCGCCGGGGTCGGGTGCCTCGATGGCTGTTCCCCACCACATGCCTTTCGTTCTCGATTCCACGCGTCAACCTCCCGGAGCAGGGCCGATGTCGGTCACGTCCACACTTTAGGCCCCACAGCAGACGTTCCACATCCGGATTGTGCTGCCGAAGAGTGCTCCTGAGCTACGACGAGCAACCCACTTCGTTACCGGTCCTTCGAGAGCGTGGCTGCCATCTGGCTGATCGGATCACCGGCCGGTCGTACGTCCGGCATCGGCTCCGGGCCGAGGTCCACGACACCGGACAGGCGCAGGACTCGCAGCACGCTGTCACACAGCGCCGGCGTCGCGGGCACCGCGCCCTCGGCGGCTTGCGCGGCGTACGTCCGCATCGTCCGCCGGCGCCACTCGGCCACGGTCTGACCCGGCTCCCTGGTCTCACAAGTCGCCTCACGCGTGCTCCCGCGCGCCACCTCAAGACCCGCATCCGCCTCCAGCGCCGCCTCAAGACCCGCCGCGAGGATGCCCTCGACCGCGTACACGGCCGCGCCGCCACACGGGAATACGTATGCGAACTTGCCTCGCGGCAGGTCGGCGACGGTCAGCTCCGCGTCGCGGGTAAGGCGGTGGATGGGCGCGGTGAACCAGTGCACCGCGTCCCTGTCTCGCACTTCGAGGCGCATCCCGTCGCGCGCCACGCTCACGGCCGGCACCTCGGCACGTTGCTGGTCGCGTGCGGCCCGATCCCAGTGCAGCCCGTCTCGCAGCAGCTCGACCTCGGCCGACGCCTGATCCGTCACGTGCCGGTCCAACAGGGGGGCGTCCAGCGGATCAGGAGTCTGGTTCGCCGCGGCGTCGAAGTCCAGGGTCTCGGCGAAGCCGACCACGTCGCCGTCCGGGTCGGCCAGGAGGCAGCGCAGCAGCATCGGGGCGGTCTTCTGCAGGGACTCCACCCGGTGGGCCAGCAGCATCGACTTGAGATAGTCCTCGGCGCTGAACGTGGTGGACCGGATCGCCAGGGGCGGGGCGAAGTCGAAGAACTCCAGGCCGTAGCTCTCCGCGTTCTCGAAGAAGTCCGTGCCCGGGAACGCCATGAGCGGCGCGAAGTGAACCGTCTGCACGCCGCTTCGGTACGCGAATCTCACGCTCTCGCGGACCTTCGGATAGTCGTCGCCCGGCATGCCGACGATCACGTCCGCGGCCAGGGCGTGGTTGTGGTGCCTGCGGATCAGCCGCGCCACCTCGCCGAAGCGCTGCGGGTCGAAGCGGCGCTGCGCGATGCCGAGCGTGTCCAGGTCCGAGGACTGGATGCCGAGGGACACCACGCGGCAGCCGGCCTTGTTCATCGCCCGGACGTAGTCGAGGTCGACGTGCTTCGTGTCCGGGTAGACGTCGATCATCGTGCCGTCGTTGTGTGCGGCGATGATCTCGAAGGTCTCCATCGCGCGCGGCTTGGAGACGCCGAAATGCGCGTCGCAGATGCGGATGTACGGCACGCGCCGCTCCAGCAGCCAGCGCAGTTCGCGCTCTACCCGTTCCATCGCGAACACGCGCAGCTTGGAGACCGCGTACAGGCAGAACTTGCACTTCTGCCGGCAGCCGCGGCCGGTCTCGTACGCGAGCACCGCGTTCCGGTTGCGGTGGAAGATCCCCGCCATCGGCAGGTTGTCGTCGGTGAACACGTCCGGCAGGTCGCGCAGGTCGATGTCCGGCGGCTCCGGGTTGTGCACGACCTCGTCGCCGTCACGGAAGCTGGCCCCCGCGATGGCGCGGCCGTCGCCGCCGCGCGCGAGGTCCGCCAGCAGCGCCGGGTACGTCGCCTCGCCCTCGCCGCGCAGTGCCAGGTCCAGCCACGGATTCTGCCGCAGCATCGCGTCCGCCATACGCCGTGAGTTGGCCTGCGCGCCGCCCCAGACGATCCGGCAGCCCGGCACGTGCCGGCGCACCATCCGGCCCATCCGCACGAACTCGTCGTGGTTCCACACGAACGCCGAGAACGCGATCACGTCCGGGCGCTCGGCGGCCAGCCGGGCCAGGAAGCGGTTGAAGTGGCCGAGGTAGTCCTCGGCCAGCGTGCCGCCGGCCAGTTCGTGGAACCACACCTGGTGCTCGACCTCGGACGCGGACGTGCGCTGGGCCACGACCGCGCGCAGCAGTTCGACTCCGAGCGAGAAACCGTCGTCGTTGGAGTAGATGAGCACCGCTTTGAGCGGGGAGGTCCGCGGGCGGGACGCCGGCGGCGCGGCCTGGATGGAGACGTGCTGGACGGACAACGTCGGCTCCTTCAGGGGCGGGCGGGGATCTTGGCGGCGCGGGCGGGTTCGGGCGCCGCGCCGGCGCGGACGGCGTCTCGCAGCGCGTCGGCCAGGCGGTCGAAGCTGCGGACGGCCTCGTCGTGCCGGGCGCGGTACGCGGCGGCCTCGACGGGTTCGTCGACGAGCGCGGCGCGCACCGCCTCGGCGAGGTCGGGCGCGGCGGCGCCGTCCGGCGCGCCCGCCCAGTACGTCCAGTAGCGCCGTGGCAGGCCGATCGCGGTCATCAGGTCGCGCAGCTTGCTGGCGCCGGCGGCCGGGGTGAAAAAGGGGTCTGCGACGACGGTCGGCGTCCCGACGCGCAGCGCGAGGATCGCGGTGTGGTAGCGCGAGACGACGACCGCGTCGTACTCGGCGAGCGCCGCCTGGAGGCGGTCCACGTCGTCGGCCGGCAGGTCGCGGACGCGCGCGTCGGGCAGCACGGCGGCCAGGCGCGCGGTGGTCACGTCGTCGGCGTAGATGTTGGGCACGCCGAGCAGGTCGAGGTCCGCGTCACGGGACAGGTCGGCCAGCGCGGTCGCGAGCCCGGCGGTGAAGCCGGCCCGGCGCGCCTGCTCGTCCGGGTCGCGCTCGGCGGCGATGATCCGGTCGATCGGCAGGCACAGGCCGGGGCCGGGCGGGCAGCGTTCGGCCAGGTCCGGGGCCGCGAGCCGGGCGACCAGGCGCGGGG
>JBOHCW010000010.1:0-7026 GCA_050725375.1 Actinocrinis sp.
CACCCAGACCGTCTCGGTCCAGCCGAACAGCGCCTACACCCTGTCAGGGTTCGTTGACGGTCCGTACGTCTACCTCGGCGCCACCGGCTACAGCTCCACCTGGACCAGTTCGACCAGCTACACGCAACTGTCGACCACCTTCACCACCGGCGCGTCCACCACATCCGTGCAGGTTTACGTGCACGGCTGGTACGCGCAGGGCGTCTACTATGCCGACGACCTCTCGCTGACCGGCCCCGGCGGCTCCTCCTCGCCCTCGCCCTCGGCCTCCGCGTCCGCGTCGCAGTCCGCCTCGCCGAGCCCGACGCCGTCACCGAGCAAGTCCGCTTCGCCCAGCCCGTCGCCGACGCACTCCCCGTCGACCTCTCCGTCGCCCACGCCCTCGTCCACCGGAGGCGGCGGTGGCGGCGGATCGACCGGCCTGCCCAAGCACGTGCTGGCCGGCTACTGGCAGGATTTCGTCAACACCGCCAAGCCGCTCGCGCTGTCCGCGGTGCCCACCGGCTACAACCTGGTCGACGTCGCCTTCGCCAACGCCGACCCGGCCAACCCCGGCGGGGTGACCTTCGCCGTCGACCCCGACCTGTCCAACGCGCTCGGCGGCTACACCGCCGCGCAGTTCGCCAACGACGTCAAGACGCTGCACGCGCGCGGCCAGAAGGTGGTCATCTCGGTCGGCGGCGCCAACGGCACGATCAGCGTGGCCGGTTCCGCCGCGGCGACGAACTTCGCCGACAGCGTCTACTCGCTGATGCGGACCTACGGCTTCGACGGCGTGGACATCGACCTGGAGAACGGCGTCAACCCGACGTACATGAGCCAGGCCCTGACCGCCCTGCACGCCAAGGCCGGCAACAGCCTGATCATCACCCTCGCGCCGCAGACCATCGACATGTTCTCCACCGGCTCGGACTACTTCGCCCTGGCCCTGGACATCAAGTCGATCCTGACCATCTCCTACACGCAGTACTACAACTCCGGCACGATGAACGGCTGCGACGGCAACGTGTACGCCGAGGGCACCGAGAACTTCGCCACCGCCCAGGCCTGCGGGCAGATCCAGGGCGGCCTGAGCCCGTCGCAGGTCGGCCTCGGCTTTCCGGCCACCACCTCGGCGGCCGGTGGCGGCTACGTGCCGCCGGGCACGGTCAACGCGGCGCTCGACTGCCTCGCCGCCGGGACCAACTGCGGCAGCTTCGTGCCGCCGGCCAGGTGGCCGGCCATCGGCGGCGCGATGACCTGGTCGATCAACTGGGACGCGACCGGCGGCTACGCCTTCGAGTCCGCGGTGGCGCCGCACCTGGCCGCCATGCCGTAACGACGCCATGCCGTAACGACGCCGCGCCGTAACGATGCCGTGCCGTAACGCTGTGTACAGCAACGCGCGCACAAACGATCGATGGGCCCGATGAGTCATGTACCTGATACGGAAGGGAGCGGCTTCACATCGGCCTGACACGGCGTCGGATCGCAATGGCGCAAACGAACTAACGCCATCGCCCCTGATCAACAACCGGCCGCCGCGCGACCCGTCGTGCGGCGGCCGGTCACGATCCGGTAACCGGCCGACTACGGATTCCGGTCTTGAAATAGCTCGTGCGTGCGGCGAAGCTTGCTTGCCATGGCACGTACATACCTCTCGACACTGTCGCCGCGCCGCCGCTGGGGGATCGCCGGTTGCGCCGCGGGGATCGTGCTGGTGATCACCGCGGCGGTGGGAAACCCCTGGTCGTGGTCCACCATCTCGCAATTGCAGAGCAAGCCGGTCGGCGACAGGGTGCCGCTGCTGGCGGGTGCGCTGAGCGTCTTCCACTGGACGGTCAAGCCGGGCGAGTCCGGTGCTCCGGCCGGTCAGAGCACCTCGCACTGGATCGCCGGCCTGGTGCTCGACCTCGGCTGGCCGCTGCTGGTGCTGCTCGGCACGCGCATGCTGGCCGGCGGTCTGGCCCTGCGCCGCGCGAAGCTCTCGCTGGTGCTGGGCGTCTGGAGCGTCTCGACGCTCACGGCCGCGGCCACCGGGCTGATCGCCGGCCTGGTGGACCACCACGTCGACTCCGTCATGCGCATCGTCGACCTGCCGCTCACCGGCGCCGTTCCCACCGGGGACGTGCTGGCGCTGCAGGCCGCGACGATGGGCCTGCTGGGCGCGGTGCTCGGCTGGCTGCCGGGCGTCACCGCCGCGATCGGCTACTCGGTCGGCCGCGAGACGGCGACGTCCCCGGTCACGGAGGAGGACAAGGCGGAGAACAGCCTCGTCACCACCGGCGAGATGCGCACGCTGGACCTCGAAGCGCTCGAATCCCTGCGCAAGGCCCGGCGCCGCAGCACCGAAGGCGCCCTGCCTGACGCCGCGACGTCGACTTTCTTCGCCGCGGAGTAGCACGACGGCAAGGCACCCCCATCCATCAACACCGCTTCAAGATCGATGTGCGGACGGTATTCGGGTACCGTCCGCACTCGCGTGTCTAGGGCAGGTCGGCGCAAGGTGCGCGGTGCCGGTTACTGGGTGCGCGGTGCTGAGTGCTCAGTGCGTGACGCGTCAGATCGCCTTACCGGGATTGAGAATCCCGAGCGGGTCGAGCGCCCGCTTGATCGCCAGGTTCGCCGCCAGCGACGCGTCGTCCAGCTCCGCGCCGAGCCAGTGCCGCTTGAGCGTGCCCACGCCGTGCTCGCCGGTCAGCGTGCCGCCGAGCGCGAGCGCCGCGCGGAACACCTCGTCCGCCGCCGCCCACACCTCGGCCGGGATCTCGGGCAGCGAGCGGTCGAAGACGAACAGCGGGTGCAGGTTCCCGTCGCCGGCGTGCGCGACCGTCGGCACCAGCACGCCGCGCTCGGCCGCGATGCGGGACACCGCGTCGAACATCTCCGGGATCTTCGAGCGCGGCACGCACACGTCCTCGATCAGGCACGCGCCGAGCCGCTCGATCGCGTTGAACGCGGTCCGGCGCACCGTCAGCAGCTGCGCCGCCTCCGCCTCGTCCTGCGACACCGCGACCACCGACGCCCCGGCCCGCTCACAGCACGCGGCCATCGCCGCGGCCGCGGCCGGCGCGTCCGAACCGTCCGCCTGCGCGAGCAGCATCGCGCCGGTCGTCGGCTCCAGGCCGATGTTGCGCCACTGGTCGAGCGCTTCGAGCGTCGTGCGGTCCATCAGCTCCAACAGGCTCGGTCCGACCGCGGCGCGGATGATCGCCCAGACCGCCTCGGTCGCCTGACGCACCGTCGAGAACTCGGCGGCCACCGTCACCGGCGGCTGTTTCGGCGCCGGGCGCAGCCGCAGCGTCGCCTCCGTGACGATCGCGAGGGTGCCCTCCGAGCCGACCAGCAGGCTGGTCAGGTCGTAGCCGACGACGCCCTTGAGCGTGCGTCGGCCGGTGCGCATGACCGTGCCGTCCGCGAGCACCGCTTCGAGCCCGAGCACGGACTCGCGGGTCACGCCGTACTTCACGCAGCGCAGCCCGCCGGCGTTGGTGGCCACGTTGCCGCCGATCGTGCAGGTCTCGTAGCTCGACGGGTCGGGCGCGTACATCAGGCCGTGCCTGCGCGCCGTGCGATCCAGTTCGGCGTTGATCACTCCGGGCTCGGCGACGGCGAGTTCGTCCTCCACGGACAGCTCGCGGATCGCGGTCATCTTCGCCAGCGACACGACCAGGCAGCCCTCGGTCGCGGCCGTGCCGCCGACGATGCCGGTCCCGCCGCCGCGCGGGATGACCGGCACGCGGTGGCGCGTGGCCCAGCGCAACGCGGCGGACACGTCGTCGCGCTCGTGCGCGACGACGACGGCGCACGCGCGGCCCGGCGTCACGTAGGAGTGTTCGTCGTTGCAGTAAGCGGAGATCTGGTCGGGGTCGGTGATGACGCGGCCTTCGGGCAGATCCTTCACGAGATCGTCAGTGATCACGGATAAGGGTCTATTCGCGCCTTTGGCCCCTGTCAATTCGCGCTCCGTCAATTCGCGCCCTGTCAATTCGCGCCCTGTCAATTCCCACTGTGCGCCGACATGTGCCGTGTCGATTCACGCGGCGCCGGTCACGCTGTGGCGGGTGTGGCGTGCGATCGTGCGATAGGCGTCCTGCGCCGGTACCCCAGGAGCGTGTAAGCCAAGGTCACGTACCGTTCCACCACCTCGTCCAGCGGTACCGGTCCGTCGATGCGGTACCACTGCGCGACCGCGTTACACGCCGCGATGATCGTGCGTCGCGCGTCGTCAGGGTATGGAGTCGTGAACACGCCGCTGGCGATACCGGCGTCGATCGCGTTGCGGAACAGGTCCGTGGCCTGACGCTCACGCGTGCGGTACTCCGAGGCCATGTCCTCTGGCAGCGCGCGTGCCTCGTTGATCAGGATCAGGCTCGCCACCGACCGCTCCGCGCGGTACCGCACCGTCGCGCCGACCACGGCCGCGAGCCGTCCGGCCGGCTCGGTGCCGACCTCGGCCAGCGCCTCGCCGCACAGCGCGAAGTACGCGTCCATCCCCTCGTGGAGGATCGCCGCGAGCAGCGCCTGCTTGCCCGGGTAATAGTGGTACAGAGCGGACAGGCTCACCCCGGCGCCCGCGGCGATGTCCCGGATCGAGACGGCGTAGTAGCCGCGGGCCGCGAACTCGGCGGACGCGGCGTTGAGCAGGGCCTGGTGCCCGGCGGGTCGACTGGCCACGGTGCGGCTCCTTCCGCTGTGCGGCCGGGCCGGCGCCGTCCGCGTACCGGCCGGACGGTCTGGACAGGCCGTGCTACTGGCGAGTAGCTTAACGAGCGTTCACCAGTTTTCGCGAGGAGGCAGACCCCGTGCTCCGCAGCATCTACAACGAGGACCACGAGGCGTTCCGGTCGATGATCCGGGACTTCATCGAGGCCGAGGTCGTCCCGTTCCACGCCGAATGGGAGAAGCAGGGCCACGTCCCCCGCGAGTTCTACCTGCGCCTCGGCGAGCTGGGCCTGCACGGGATGAACGTGCCCGAGGAGTACGGCGGCGCCGGGGAGAGCAGCTACAAGTTCAACATGGTGGTGGCCGAGGAGACCGCGCGCGCCGGCGTGTCGTTCGGCGCCTGGGGCATCCACACCAACCTGGTGCGCCCTTACCTGCTGGCCTTCGCCAGCGAGGAGCAGAAGCGGCGCTGGATGCCGGGCTTCGTGTCCGGCGCGATGATGGGCGCCCTCGCGATGACCGAGCCGGGCACCGGCTCCGACCTGGCCGGCATCTCGACCACCGCCAAGCTGTCCGCCGACGGCACGCACTACGTGCTCAACGGCGCCAAGACCTTCATCTCGGGCGGCGTGCTGGCCGACCGCGTCCTGGTCGTCGCGCGCACGGCGCCGTCCACGCCTGAGGACCGGCGCGGTGGCCTGTCGATCCTGTTCGTGGACACCAAGTCGCCCGGTTACTCGATCGGCAAGAAGCTCGACAAGATCGGCCTGAAGACCTCCGACACCGCCGAGCTGGCCTTCCAGGACGTAAAGGTCCCGGTCGAGGACCTGCTCGGCGAGGAGGGCCAGGGCTTCAAGTACCTGACGCACAACCTGGTCGAGGAGCGGCTGGCCATCGTGGTCGGCTCGACCGCGTCGGCCGGGGCGGCGATCCGGTTCGCGGTCGACTACGTCAAGGAGCGCAAGGCTTTCGGCCAGCCGGTGTCCTCGTTCCAGAACACCAAGTTCGTGCTGGCCGACTGCGAGGCCGAGTTCCAGGCGGCGCAGGCGTTCACCGACCGCGCGGTCGAGCTGTTCGACGAGGGCAGGCTGACCCCGGCTGACGCGGCGGCGGCCAAGCTGTTCACCACCGAGGCGGCCGGCCGGATCATCGACAAGTGCCTGCAACTGCACGGCGGTTACGGCTACATCAACGAGTACCCGATCGCGCGCCTGTACGCGGACACCCGCGTGTCACGGTTGTACGGCGGCACCTCCGAGATCATGCGCACGATCATCTCGAAGTCGCTCGGCCTGTAGTCGGCCACAATAAGCGCGCTGCATAAGAGCGCTGCGTGTACGTACGTACGGTGCGTAGTACGTACGCTGCGACTGCTTAGGGAGCGCGCACGGCTGGTTCGCTAGCCTGCGCGCTCCTGCAGCATCAGCAGTCCGTAGGCGCCGATCGTCGCGAGGTCCACGATCCGCCCGTCGCGCAGCATCGCCTCGAGCTCGTCGCGCGGGAACCACTTCGCGACCAGGTCGATCTCCTCGGGGTCCGGCGCGGCGGCGTCCGGGTCCCGGCTCAGTTCCGTCGCCAGGAACATGTTGCACAGCTGGTTGGACATTCCGTACGCGTGGTAGAAGCGCCCGGCCGGCCGCAGCCGGGCCGCGCGCAGGCCGGTCTCCTGGGCCAGCTCGTGCCGGGCCAGCTCGGCCGGCTCGGCGTCGGCGCGGTCCGGCATCGTGCCCTGCGGGAACTCCCAGCAGCGCGCGCCGACCGTGTAACGGTACTGCTCGACCAGCCAGAAGCCGTCGTTCTCGAACGGCACGATGAGCGCGGACGCCGGTTTGTCGATCACGCCGTAGATGCCGGCGCTGCCGTCCGCGCGCACGATGTCGTCCTCGCGGACCGTCATCCACGCGTTCTGATACACGACTCGGCTGGAGACCTGCTCGATCATGGCCCCCAGCCTATCCGCTCGTGCCTGCGCAATCGTTCCCAACCGTGGGACCGGAGGCGTACACAGGGCGTCCTGCACTGCGATTCGCGCACAGCGTTTCCTGCATTGTGCTTCCTACGCGGAGCGTCCAGAACGTTAGCTGCCCGACGATCCGTACAGGTACGACAGCGTGGTGGCGAGTTGGTTCGCCACGTCCGTCGGGATCGTCCGAGCCTGCTGGTCGTTCTCGATCAGCAGCGCGAGTTTGCTCAGCGCGGAGTCCCAACTGGTGTCGGCCACCGACGGCGAGGCCGCGCGCACGGCCGCGATCTGCTGGATGGCCTCGACCAGCGCGCCGGCGGTGTCCGCATTGACCGTCCCGGACGCGCGCGCCCTCAGGGCGGTCACCATCAGGTCCTGGATCGCCGCGGCGTCCGAAGTCGGCGCGGGCAGTTCCGGAG
>JBOHCW010000011.1:0-3514 GCA_050725375.1 Actinocrinis sp.
CAGCCCGGGGTCATCGCGTTCGGATATACGTAGACGATGACCTTGCGTCCGGCGTAGTCGGACAGCGACACCGTCTTGCCGTCGGCGTCCGGCAGGGTGAACTGCGGCGCCTGCTCGCCGGGCTCCAGTCGAGCGGTCTCAGTCACTGTGGTCCTCCTTGGACACCGGGTCACACCTCAGCTCCGCGGTTCTAGTCACCGACCGAGCGGTCCCAGCCTACGAGACGGCGCCGACGACTGCGCCGGACGGCTGACGCGTCGCGCGTGAGAGCGCGAAACGCCGGAAACGGGGTAGGCGGTTCCTCGTCGGCACCTGAACGGCGCCAGGAGGGAGTCTGCGATGGCCGTGCGGAGATCCGGGTGGACCCGGCCCGGCGCGATCGACCCGGAGGAGGGCCGCAAAGGCACCGCCGCGGCCGACCCGGTGGTGATGGTCACGCCGAACGGCAACATTCCGGGCGTGATCGTGGAGCGGGCGCCGGCGGACGCGGTCGCGGCCGTGCGGAACGGCGCGGACAAGGGCGCCGTCGCGAACGGCACCGCCGACAAAGACACCGCCGACAAGGACGGCGAAAAGGACGAGCCGAAGGACACCCGCTCGCCGGTCCAGATCGAGGCCGACCTGGACCGCACCCGCGAGCACCTCTCGTCCACGCTCGACGAGCTCAGCGAGCGGCTCAGTCCGCGCGACCTGGCCCGGCGCGGCGGTCTGCAGGTGAAGGGCCAGTTCGTGGACCTGCCCAGCGGCAGGCTGCGCTCCGGACGGGTCGCCGCGGCCGGCGGCGGGGTGGCCGGAGCGGTCGGCGCCCTGGTGCTGCTGCGCAGGTTCGGCCGGCGGTCGCGGGACTGCTGAGCGGCTGCTCGCACGGCACGCGCCGAGCGTGGGATGCGCTAACGTCGAGCGCGTGAGCCCCCGCGCCGAATCCGCCGACGCGCCGTCGAACCCGTCCCGCTCCGGGACCGGGAGCGGCGGCCACCCCGCGTCCCTCGACAAGCTGCCGATCAAGATGCTGCACGACCGGGTCCTGGTCCGGTCCGACGGCGCGGAGGGCGAGCGCCGCTCCAGCGGCGGCATCCTGATCCCGGCGACCGCGCAGATGTCGCACCGGCTGGCCTGGGCGCAGGTCGTGGCGGTCGGCCAGAACGTGCGCACGGTCGAGATCGGCGACCGGGTGCTGTACGACCCGGACGAGCGCGCGGAGGTCGAGGTGCGCGGCGTCGATTACGTGCTGCTGCGCGAGCGGGACATTCACGCGGTGGCCGCCGAGCGGCTGGGCGACTCCAGCGGGGCGACCGGCCTGTACCTTTGACCGCATGGGAACGGGCGGGCCGACACGCGGGGCGGGAAGCGACGCGGCCGAGGTAGGTGCGGCCGAGGTAGGTGCGGCCGAGTCGACTCCCACAGCGTCGACGACCGCGACTGACGCGGCGTCAGAACCGGTCACCGATAGCGTAAAGCGCACGGCAGAGCGCAGCACGGACCACGACATGGACCATGCTGCCGAACCTGCCGGGCCCGCACAGTCGTCCTCGCCTCTACCGCAGCGCTCGTACTTCACGTACGCGTTCGGCCTCGCCGCCGGTGCGCTGTCCGCCTACTTGCTCGTGCGCGGCATCGCGCGCGCGGGCGGCGTGATCACCACGATCCTGCTCGCCGGGTTCCTCGCGCTCTCGCTCAACCCGGTGGTCAACGCGCTCACCCGCCAGCGGCGGCTGCCGATGAACCGCGGCGCCGCCGTGCTGATCGTCGCGCTCGGCATGGCCGCGCTCGCGGCCGGCTTCCTCGCGGTGATCGTGCCGCCGGTCGCCGCCGAGGTCACGGCCCTGATCCACGCCATACCGCACGTGCTCCAGGAGATCCAGGACCGCTCGACGTACCTCGGCCGGCTGGAGGCGAAGTACCACGTCGTCTCCAAGGTGCAGACGGCGCTGTCCTCGCGCGGAGTCGGCAGCAACGCGGTCAGCGGCATCGTCGGCGCGGGCAAGTACGTGCTGTCCACGCTCACCTCGACGCTCGCCGTGGTGGCGCTGACCATCTACTTCCTGGCCGGGCTGCCCAACATCCTCTCCGTGACCTACCGCATGGCGCCCGCGTCACGCCGCGAGCGCGTGAAGCACCTCGGCGACGAGATCGTGACGCAGGTCGGCCGGTACATGCTCGGCTCCACGCTCAACGCGTCCATCGCCGGGCTGTCCACCTACATCTGGGCCGCCGCCTGGGGTATCCAGTACCCGGCCGCGCTCGGCCTGATGGTCGCGCTGATGGACATGATCCCGGTGGTCGGCTCCACCATCGGCGGCGCGATCGTCACGCTGGTCGCGCTGACCGTCTCGGCGCCGGTCGCCGTCGCGACCCTCGCGTTCTACGTCGCCTTCCGGCTGTTCGAGGACTACGTCCTGATGCCGAACGTGATGCGGCACGCCGTGGACGTGCCGCCGATCGTCACGGTGGTCGCGGTGCTGGTCGGCGGATCGCTGCTCGGCGTCATCGGCGCGCTGGTGTCGATTCCGACCGCGGCGGCGCTCAAGCTGGTCATGGGCGAGGTGCTCGTTCCCCGGCTCGACCGTCGTTGACGAGGCGCCGCCAAAACCCGGCGGGGCGCCCTCCGAGGGCTACACTCGGTGACTACGCCATAGCCGTTCGGCGAGCAGGACGCTGACAACGGCGCGGGATCGGACGTTGCGCACTATCCTTGGTGCGCAACGGATGCGGACTGCTGTGCACCCTTTAACGCACCACTTAGATGATTAGCGGCCACATTGAATAGCAGTACTGACCTCGTCGTTCTCGGCGCCGGACCCGCGGGGCTGTCCGCCGCGTGGCGAGCCGCTCGCCGCGGCCTGTCCGTCGTGGTGCTCGACCGCGCCGAGTCGGTCGGCGGCATGGCCGCTTCATTCGACGTGGCCGGGATCCGGGTGGACTACGGTAGCCACCGGCTCAACCCGGACATGCCCTCGTACGTGCTGGCCGACCTGCGCTATCTGATGGCCGGGGACCTGCAGACCCGCTACCGCAACGGCCGGCTGCTGCTCGGCGAGAAGTGGATCACCTACCCGTTCAAGCCGCGCGAGCTGGCCCGCGCGCTGCCCGCCGTGCCCATGGCCCGCGCCGCCTTCGAGGCGATCTCGACCCCGTGGCGCCGCTCGAAGGCTCCGGAGCACCCGGACACCTACGCCGAACTGATGCGCGCCGGCTTCGGCCCGACGCTGTATCAGCATGTTTACGCACCGTACGCGCGCAAGCTGTGGGGCCTGACCGGCGAGCAGATCGATGCCGAACAGGCCCGGCGCAAGGCCGGGGCGCCCACGGCGCTGGCCGCGCTGGTGCGCTCGGTGCGCTCCGCGATGTCCAGCGAGTCACTGGCGTACCTGTACCCGCGCCGCGGCTTCGGCCAGCTGTGCGAGTCCCTGGCCGACGCCGCGATCACCTCCGGCGCCCGGCTGCGGCTCGGCGCGATCGTCGAGCGGCTCGACGTCGGCGAGAGCGACATCGCGGTGCGCCTGGGCCGCTCCGA
>JBOHCW010000012.1:0-2630 GCA_050725375.1 Actinocrinis sp.
GGGCGATGGGGCCGCTGGTCACCATCAACTCGGCCACGCTGGTCAACAAGGGCCTTGAGGTCATCGAGGCCCACCTGCTCTACGACGTGCCCTTCGACCGGATCGAGGTCGTGGTGCACCCGCAGTCGATCGTGCACTCCATGGTCGAGTTCCACGACGGCTCCACGATCGCGCAGGCCTCGCCGCCGGACATGCGCATCCCGATCGCGCTGGCCATGGGCTGGCCCGAGCGGATCGCCGACGCCGCCCCGGCCTGCGACTGGACCAAGGCCGCCACCTGGGAGTTCTTCCCACTGGACGAGGCGGCGTTCCCGGCGGTCGGCCTGGCCAAGCAGGTCGGCAAGGCGGGCGGCACCTTCCCGGCCGTGTTCAACGGCGCGAACGAGGCCTGCGTCGGCGCCTTCCTGGCCGGGCGGCTGCCGTTCACCGGCATCGTCGACACCGTGGCCGCCGTGGTGGCCGAGCACGCGGACCGGCCCGAGTCCGGCGAGCAGGCCACCCTGGAAGCGGTACTGGCGGCCGACCGCTGGTCGCGCGAGCGCGCGGACCAGGTCACCGCCGCGTACGCCGGGTAGTGTGAGTCAGCGGGGCCGCGGCGCCGCCGAGGGCAGCCGGAACTTTCCGGTCCCCCACGTGCGTCTGTCCGCATGAGTCACGGTTTGGCCCACGGCCGGCTCCGGGCAGGTACCCGGCGACCGGTCGCCATGCGCACCCTTTGAGATGAAGGCGGGTTCCCCGGCGTGAACGTGTTCGGCGCGCTGCTGTTCGTGGTGGCGCTGATCGTCTCGGTCGTCCTGCACGAGGCCGGCCACATGGTCTGCGCCCGCTGGGCCGGGGGCAAGGTCACCGAGTTCTTCGTCGGCTTCGGCGCCCGGATCTGGAGCTTCCGGCGCGGGGAGACCGAGTACGGCCTCAAGGCGATCCCGGCCGGCGGCTACGTGAAGATCGTCGGGATGACCGACCTGGACGAGATCGAGCCGGGCGACGAGGACCGGGCGCTGAAGAACAAGCCGGCCCGCAAGCGGCTGCTGACCCTCGCCGCCGGCTCGCTGGTGCACTTCCTGATCGCGCTGGTGCTGTTCTTCCTCAGCCCGATGCTGTTCGGGGTGAACAAGGCCGACGACTCGGCGAGGGTCGGCCAGGTGGCCGGCTGCCTGAGCGACACCGGCAGCACCAGCTGCGCCGCCGGTGTCGCGCAGTCCCCGGCGTCCAAGGCCGGACTGGTCGAGGGCGACGTGATCACGAAGGTGGGCGGCACTCCGGTCAGGACCTTCCAGCAACTGGCCGACGCGCTGCACGGGCTGCAGGCCCGTCAGTCCTCGCCGCTGACCTACACCGACAAGCAGGGCGTCTCGCACACCACGACGGTCGTGCCGATCCACTCCGACTCGGTCACCGACGCCACCGGCAAGGTGACCGGCGGCAGCCTGATCGGTCTGGCTCAGGCCTCTTACAATCAGCGCTACAACCCGCTGTCGGCGGCGGCCTACAGCGGGCAGCAGTTCGGCGACGGGATCGTCAACACGTTCAAGGGCCTGGGCTCGATCCCGGCGTCGATCCCGAAGCTGTTGTCCTCGACCGTCGACCACACCCAGCGCTCCACGAATTCGCCGGTCGGCGTGGTCGGTATGGCGCAGATCAGCGGCAGCATCATCGGCGAGGCGGGCTTCGCCGGGTTCCTGGCCCTGGTCGCGCTGATCAACGTGTTCATCGGCGTGTTCAACCTGCTGCCGATCCTGCCGCTGGACGGCGGGCACGTGGCGATCCTGCTCTACGAGGAGGCGCGCAAGCGCGTCTACCGGCTGCTGCGCCGGCCCGCGCCGGGCCGGGTCGACCTGAACAAGCTGATCCCGGTGGCGTACGCGTTCCTGCTCGTGTTCGTCGGTCTCACGGTCCTGCTACTCGCCGCGGACATCACCAACCCGATCCGGCTGCCCTCCTGAGAGGGCGGCCCGCGACAGCTCGGCTCGGCCCACGCGCCGTTCGGCGCATACCCGGTGAAGATCGGGTGAAGGGCGGGCAGCGTGATGCGTAGGGGACGTGGGCGTTGGCGTAGCGTGGTGCCGTACGTCTTTTGATCAACACTGTGCTGATCGACCGTCCGACAGATCTCCTGGGAGTGCCCGAAGATGACCGCCGTCTCACTCGGTGTCCCGTCCATCCCGGCCAAGCCGCTCGCGCCGCGCCGCAGGTCCCGTCAGATCATGGTCGGCAACGTCCCGGTCGGCGGCGACGCCCCGATCTCGGTGCAGTCGATGACCACGACGCTGACCTCGGACGTCAACGCCACGCTGCAGCAGATCGCCGAGCTGACCGCGTCCGGCTGCCAGATCGTGCGGGTGGCCTGTCCCTCGCAGGACGACGCCGACGCGCTGCCCGCCATCGCGAAGAAGTCGCAGATCCCGGTGATCGCGGACATCCACTTCCAGCCCAAGTACGTGTTCGCCGCGATCGACGCGGGCTGCGCGGCGGTGCGGGTGAACCCGGGCAACATCCGCAAGTTCGACGACCAGGTCGGTGAGATCGCCCGGCGGGCCAAGGCGGCCGGCGTGCCGATCCGGATCGGTGTCAACGCCGGCTCGCTGGACCCGCGGCTGTACGAGAAGTACGGCCGGGCCACCCCCGAGGCG
>JBOHCW010000013.1:0-7020 GCA_050725375.1 Actinocrinis sp.
ATATACCAGACTACTGTGTCGCTCTACGAGACGGTCCACACAAAGGTGATCGTGTCGCCCGCCCCGGACGCGGACGTGCCGGTCACCGTGATCGTGCTGGTGCCGTGCGCGGTGCCGGTACCGCTGATCACACCGGACGCGCTGATCGAGAAGCCCGCCGGCAGACCGGTCGCGGTGTACGACAGGCCCGCGGTGCCGTCCAGGGTCAGGCTCGCCGGCACCCCGACCCGGCTCGACATGCCGAACGGGTTCGCGATCGCGGCCTGCGGGCCGCCCAGACCGACCGGGCCGGCCGCGTTGGCCGTCACCGTGGTCGGCACCGTGAGGTTGCCGGACAGCGGCAGGGTGCGCGAGCTGTCGCCGACCAGGATCTGGTAGCCGCCCGCCGACGCGATCCAGGTGCTGGACGCGGTGTCCCAGTGCGCCAGATCGTGCGCCGTCACGGTGAAGGTCACCGTGCCCGACGCGCCGGGGTTCAGCGTGATCCGCTGGAAGCCCTTGAGCTGGTGCGGCGGCTCACCGGCCGACGCCGGGTCGCCGACGTACAACTGCGCCACCTCGGTACCCGCCCGGCTGCCGGAGTTCGTCACCGTGGCCGTGACCGTGGCCTGACCGTTGTTCAGCGCCCCGACCTGCAGATTGCCGAACGAGAAGTTCGTGTAGCTCAGGCCGTACCCGAACGGGAACAGCGGCGTGACGTTGTTCGCGTCGTACCACCGGTACCCGATGTCGAGCCCCTCCGAGTACTGGACGGTGCCGTTGGTGCCCGGCCACTGCGCGGTCGTGCTGGCCGGAACCGCGGACAGCGAGGCCGGGAAGGTGACCGGCTGGTGCCCGGACGGGTTCACGTCGCCGAACAACAGCGCCGCGATGGCCTGGCCGAACTCCTGGCCCTGGTAGAAGGTCTCGAACACGCCCGCGACCTGGTTGAGCCACGGCATCATGATCGCCGAGTTGTCGCTGAGCACCACGATCGTGTGCGGGTTGGCCGCCGCGACCGCCGAGATCAGCGCGTCCTGGTTGTTCGGCAGGTTGAGCGTGGTGTTGTCGGACTCCTCGTGCCCGTAGTTGTCGGACGCGAACACGATCGCCACGCTCGACTTCTGCGCGAGCGCGACCGCGGAGGCCTGGTTCGTGCCGTCGTCGTAGCCGACCGTGACGTTCGTCCCGGCGGTGCGCTGCTGGATGCCGTACAGCGGGTTGTAGGTGCCGGAACTGGTGGCGCTGCCGCTGCCGCCGCCACCGGTGATCACGCCCGCGCCGGCGTTGGTGCCGATGACCGCGACGGACTCGCCGCCGTTCGGGTTCAGCGGCAGGGTGCCGTTGTTCTTGAGCAGCACCGAGCCCTCCTCGTCGCCCTGCAGCGCGACCGCGCGGTGGGCGGGCGTGGCGACGATGGCGGTGGTGGAACCGCTCGGCGCCTTGTCGAACATGCCGAAGCGGAACATCTGGGTCAGCACCCGGGACACCATCGTGTCGAAGGTGGCCTGGGTGACCTGTCCGGCGGCGACCGCCTGCTCCAGCGAGGTGCCGAAGAAGCCGCCGAACGGCATCTCGATCGTCTCACCGGCGTTGGCCGACGGCGTGGTGGAGTGGATTCCGCCCCAGTCCGAGCTGATGAAGCCGGTGAACCCGGCCTGCTGGTACAGCGGGACGTTCTCGATCGAAGGGTTCTGGCAGGAGTAGTTGCCGTTCACCATGCTGTACCCGCACATGATCGACGCCGCGCCGCCCTTCTCGATGGCGGTCTGGAACCCGGGCAGGTAGATCTCCTGCAGGGTGCGCGCGTCGATGATCTCGTTGCCGGGCGCGGACGGCTGCTCGATGTTGTACGCCGCCGCGTGCTTCACCATGGCCATCACGCCCTGGCTCTGCATGCCCTGCACGTCCGCGCTGACGATCTCACCGGTCAGGTACGGGTCCTCACCGAAGGTCTCGTAGGACCGGCCCCAGCGCGGGTCGCGCACCATGTTGATCGTCGGGCCGAGCGAGACGTTCACGCCCTTGCCGGCGAACTCCTGGCCGACCGCCACTCCGAAGCTGTGCTCGTAGCCGGGGTCGAAGGTGGCCGCGGACACTTCGCCGTCGGGGAACTGCGTGACCCCGCCGAGGCCGTCGCCGACGCCGGTTGGCCCGTCCTCCAGGTTGACGTTCGGTATGCACAGCGCCGGCTGGCCGGCGATCTGCCCGATGTAGGCGGGGCCGCCGTCACCGTAGAGCATCGCGTCCTTCTGGTCCTGCGTCATGGCGCCCATGAGCTGGGCGACGCGGGTCGAGACGGCCACGTTGGGCTCGTTGATCCAGGGGCAGTTGCCCGGTGCGGGCTGCGGCGCGGGCGGCGGGATGGTGACCGTCTGGTTGCCGACGGTGTAGACGGAGAACTCCCACAGCGAGTCTCCGTACCCTGTTCCGCGCGCCGTGGCGTACATGCGCACGTACCGCCCCGTGCCCGAGACGTTCAGGGTCTGGGTGCCGCCCGTACCGGTGGTCGTGGAGTAGATCGAGGTCCAGTTGGCGTTGTCGTTCGAGACCTGGATCTGGAACCCGGAGGCGTACGCGTTCTCCCACTGGAGCACCACCTGGCAGACCGGCAGGCTGCCGCCGAGGTCGACGTCGATCCACTGCGGATCCGCGATGGCACTGGACCAGCGAGTCAGGGTGCTGCCGTCGGTGGCGTAGAAGGGGTCGTACGCCGGGTTGGCGTCCTGGATCGATGACGCGGTGGCCGGGTGTCCGAGTGCTGCGTTGGTGGTGCCGCAGTTGCCGTTGCCGCCGCCGGTGCTCGTGGGCGTCGGGCTGGGCGACGGGGTGCCACCGCCGCCGCTACCGCCGGTAGAGACCTGGAACTCCCACAGGGAGTACCCGTATCCGGTGGCGCGCGCGGTGCCATACATGCGGATGTAGCGGCCGGTGCCTGACACGTTCAGCGTCTGCACGCCGCCGGTGCCCGTGGTGGTCGAGTAGATCGACGTCCAGTTCGCGTTGTCCGTGGAGGTCTGGATCTGGAACGCGGTGGCGTACGCGGTCTCCCAGTTCAGCACAACCTGACAGACCGTCACCGTGGAGCCGAGATCCACCTCAAGCCACTGCGGGTCGCTGAACGCGCTCGACCAGCGGGTACCGGCGTTGCCGTCGACCGCGGAGGCGGCGGGCGCGCCGGCGTTCTCGGTGGACGAGGCCGTCGCCGGCTGGTTCAGCGCGGCGTTCTGGGTGCCGCAGGTCGAACCGCCGCCGCCGGTGCCCTGCGTCCCGTAGACCTGGAACTCCCACAGGGAGTATCCGTACCCTGTGTTGCGCACCGTGCCGTACATGCGCACGTACCGGCCGGTCCCCGAGACGTTCAACGTCTCCGTGCCGCCCGGGCCGGTCGTGGTGGAGTAGACCGACGTCCAGTTCGAGCCGTCGTTCGACACCTGGATCTGGTACGCCTTGCCCGAGGCGGTCTCCCACTGGAGCACGACCTGGCTGATCGTCGCGGACGCGCCGAGGTCCACCTGCAACCACTGCGGGTCGCTCCACGCGCTTTCCCAGCGCGTCCCGGTGTTGCCGTCCACCGCGGAGGCGGCGGCGTTCCCCGCGTTCACCGAGGAGGCGGTCGCGGTCCTGCCCTGCGACAGCAGCGTCCCGGCCGCGTGGGCCGAGCCGACCGCGACCGTGACGAGCAGCGCGGCGACCAGGGAAAGGACGACCGAGACGGCGAGCAACGCGGAGCGTTGATTTCGGGCGCGCGACAGCGCGACCTGTTGGCTGGCAGCCATGTGAATTCCTCACGTTGTGGTGGGTACTACGCGAGGGGAGAGCGCTCTGAGGAGAGGCTGACGGCGCCGCACGCCGGTGTCAAGATTTCGGCGAGGTTCCGCAACAGCCCCCCGCGGCCCCCGCCACGGCCGTTGTGTTGCGGAACCGTACTGGTCAGCGCCTTCTCGGCCACACCGGCGGATGACGACGCGAAAGTAACTTCTCGTCAATCAGCCCACTGAGGGTTACCGCCCCGGGCGGCGGTCAGCCCAGCGACGCGCTCGCCGCGCGCAACTCGTCCAGGGCGGCCAGCATCAACCCGGCGGGCTCGTCGTCGGCACGGTCGCCCTCGGACCATTCGGTGAATCCGCGTTTGAACGCGAGCACGCCCAGTTCGCCCGCGAGGGCCGCGGTCGGGCCGGGCACGCCGCGGGCGGCCAGGGCGGCCGTCATCGCGGCCGCGAGGCCGACGCGCTTGAGCGCGTCGCGCTCCTGAAGTTCGGCGCTGGCCGCGACCGCCGCCTTCAGACGGGGGGCCAGCCGGCGATTCATCGGACCCATCGCGCTCGCGGCGCGCACAAGACCGGCGGCGACCGCCTCAAGCGGGCTGGCGTTGTCGGGCGCCTCGGCTATCCCCTCGGTCAGCAGCCGGCTCAGCGCCTCCTGCCCGGCGACCAGCAGTTCGCGCTTGTCGGGGAAGTGCCGGAAGAAGGTGCTTTTGGTGACCCCGGCGCGCTCGGCGATCTGCGCGACCGTCGTGGCGTCGTACCCCTGCTCGGTGAACAGGTCGACGGCAGCCATGACGAGGCGATCGCGCGCTCCCGGTTCCCACCGACCCATGGGCCCATCCTACGTGATGGGACTGTTGTCCCATCACCCTGGTAGAGTGACGGGACAACAGTCCCATCACTTGCGGGAGAGTCTCATGCGCGTATTCGTCACCGGCGGCACCGGTCTGATCGGGTCCACCGTCCTGGCCGAACTACTCGGCAACGGCCACACCGTCCTGGCCCTCGCCCGCTCCGAAGCGTCCGCGGCGGCCGCCGAGAAGGCCGGCGCCGAGCCGCTGCGCGGAGCCCTCGTCGACCTGGACGTCCTTCGCGCCGGAGCCGCCCGGGCCGACGGGGTGATCCACCTGGCGTTCGCCAACGACTTCAGCAGCCCCGAAGCCCTCGCGAAAGCGATTGCCGAGGAGAGCGCCGCCCTCGCGGCCCTCGGCGAGCAGCTGCTGGGCAGCGGCCGCCCGCTGGTCACCGTCTCGGGTACGCCCCTCGCGCCGGGCCGTCCCTCCACCGAGGCCGACCCGCTGATGACCGAGGGGCCGGTCGCCGGTCGCAGCCTCGCGGTCAACGCGATCCTGGACCTGGCCTCGCGCGGGGTGCGCAGCACGGCCGTACGCCTGCCGCGCACCGTCCACAACCAGGGCGCCGGCGGGTTCGCCGGCGTGCTGACCAATATCGCCCGCCAGACCGCAGTGTCCGGATATCCGGGCGACGGCGCGCAGCGCTGGCCGGCCGTGCACGCGCTCGACGCGGCAGTGCTCTTCCGGCTCGCGCTGGAGCAGGCGCCGGCCGGCAGCTCCTGGCACGCAGTGGCCGACGAGGGAGACGCGGTGCGCGACATCGCGGCGGTCATCGGCCGGCGGCTGGGTCTGCCGGTCGAGCCGGTGCCGGTGGAGAGCTACGGCGCCCTCGGCCCGATCTTCGCGGCCGACCAGCCCTCGTCCAGCGCGCACACCCGGCAGGCGCTCGGCTGGGAGCCGAAGCAGCCCAGCCTGCTGCGGGACCTGGAGAACATCCAGCCCTGACACGCCCGGAAACCCAGGCTCTCCTGCCGCCTGCGTCCACATTGGAGGCAGGAGAACCTGAGGAGTACATCTCCCCCACTCAGGCGACCGCGCGCCTCGATCTCGGCGTAAGCGAGGACTGCTTACGCGTCCAGGCGCAGTAGTTCGCGGCCGGCACGGATGACGGTCTCGCGCACCTGGAGCGGATCGTCGAGTTCCGCCGCCGAGAGCGCGCCGTCGTGCAGCAGCACCAGGACGCGACCGGCATAGTCCGGGTCGGGGTGCCCGGCGCGCTCGGCGAGCCGGGTGACCGTGTCCTGGAACCAGGCACGGTGTTCGGCGACCGCGACCCGGATCGGGTCTGCGGCGTCGGGGTATTCGGCTGAGGCGTTGATGAAGTGGCAGCCGCGGAAGCCCGCGGAACAGGTGACCTGGCCGATCAGTTCGAGCAGCGCGGCGGCCGCGTCCTGCGCGGTGCCCCGGTCCAGCGCCTTGCCGACGGCGCCGCGAAGGTCCGCGTCGGTAGCGCGCAGATACGCCTCGACCAGGTCCTCCTTGGCCGGGAAGTGGCGGTAGAACGTCGCCCTGGTCACGCCGGCCTCGGTCACCAGGCGGTCGACCGGCACCGTGTGGATGCCCTGCGTGTAGAACAGCCGCCGCGCGGTCTCCAGCAGGCGATCCCGGGGGCTTGGCGCGGCGTCGGACATGCCCCGATTGTACGTGACAGAACGTTCTGTTGACTTCACGACGCAGGGATGGATAGTGTCACCGCATTGGGAGAACGAACGTTCCTTCTGCATGGCGTTCCTTCTGCATGAACTTGCGTGTCGGTACCTGTTCGCCGACGCTGTCGCCAGCCTGGCCGAAGCCCGCCGGATCGTGCCGTGCCTGTACACGATGACCTGCTTAATGAGCATCGAGAGGTAACAGATTTCATGGCTTCCAACTTCGCCGTCTACCTGGAACGCAACGAGGCGTTCGCCGCCACGGACGCCAAGCTTCACATTCCCGCGATCCCGTTCATCCCGTTCAAGCAGGTCTACGTACTGACATGCGTCGACCCGCGCGTGGAGCCGGCGGCGATCGTCGGCGCACAGCTCGGCGAGGCGATCGTCGCGCGCAACATCGGCGGCCGGGTGACCGAGTCCGTCATCCGCGATCTCGCCTGGATCTGCCACCTGCACGAGAATAAGACCCCTGACGCCGACTGGTTCGAGGTCGCGATCATCCACCACACCGACTGCGGCTCCGGCCTGTTCGCCGACGCCGACCTGCGCCGCACGTACGCCGCACGCGGCGGCTACGACGAGGACACGGCCGCCGCCATGGCCGTGCTCGACCCGGCCGCGACCGTGCGGCACGACGTCGAACTGCTGCGCTCGGCCGCCGTGCTCGCCGGCAGCATCGACAAGGTCAAGGTCGGCGGCTATGCCTATGATCTGAAAACCGGCCTGCTCTCCACGGTTCTCGAACCGAACTGACCGAACTGACCGAAC
>JBOHCW010000014.1:0-3349 GCA_050725375.1 Actinocrinis sp.
CCCGTACACTTCGCACCTGCTGAATCTGGCCGCGGACGCGCTCGCCGCCGCGGACGCCGTCCGACGTGTCTCGCTGCCGCGGACCAGGACGAACGCCGCCGCGCTGCGGGCGCTGAACCTGCTGGCCGACCGTCCGTCCCGCTCGTCCGTACCGGATGCGGCGCGCCGCGTCCTGGCCGCGCTCACCCGCTGATCCACGCCCGCTGATCGGCACCGGGCCCCGCCTGCGGATCGACACTGTGCCACGCATCCGACGACACCCGTAACACCGTGCCCTGGCCCTGCGCTGCCTGCGCTCCTTGCATGATTCAGGCCAATCGGCGAGAATTTCTACAAGATCCAGGCGTTATCAGCGCAGAATTTATCGACGGAGCGGGTTTATGACGGAGATAGGCGTGATCCTCGACCAGCCGGCCGGGCGGCCCGCCGAGTCCGGCGCCGAACGGCATCCGGCCTGGCGGCGGCTGGTCTCGGCCGTGGCGGAGATCCGGCCGCTCCAGTCCAAGGACGGCTCGATCGACCCCGCCGCGCACGACCTGGCCGACGCGCGCGCCGCCGTCGGCGCGGTGCTCGACGCGCTCGGCTCGCTCGCCCCGCTGTTCCCGCACGACGCCGCGTATCACGAGGCGCTGCGCGCCGACCTGACCCGGTGGGCGGACGGCGGCTTCGGCGTGCCGGACTTCCTCGACTCGCTGCTCACCTTCCGCCCCGAACTACAGCGGGTGGACGGGCTGGAGCACCTCGTGCTGTTCCCGATGTACACCCAGAACGGCAACCCGGACCGCAACCTGGAGGCCGTGCTGCTCACGGTGGTCTGGCCGGACTGGCTGGCCGAACTGGAGCGCACGCGATACGACAATCCGATGTTCGTCCCGGTCGCGTTCACCGCGTTCACCGCCGGCTACGACACGAACTCGGCCGTGCTGTTCCCCGAAACCGTCGCGGTGCGCGAGGTCCCGGTGTACACGTGGGGCGCGATCTTCTGCGACCGTGAGGCCGCGCGCTTCCGCAAGGTGGTCAAAACCGCGGCCGAGACCGTGCGCCTTGAGCTGCCGGCCGACGCCGCCGCGCTGCTGGACTCGCAGCAGGCCGCGCAGGACGCCTTCGTGCTCTGGGACATGGTGCACGACCGCACGCACAGCCACGGCGACCTGCCGTTCGACCCGTTCATGATCAAGCAGCGGATGCCTTACTGGCTCTACTCGCTCGAAGAGCTGCGCTGCGACCTGAACACCTTCCGCGAGGCGGTCCGGCTTGAGGCCGAGGGCCTGCCGCAGGCCCGCGCCGTGCAGTACGGCATCCTGTTCGACCGGTTGTTCCGCTTCCCGATCACCGGCAACCGGGTACGCAACTACGACGGACTCGGCGGCCAACTGCTGTTTGCCTTCCTGCACAAGAACGACGTGCTGCGCTGGACCGACAACCGGCTGACCGTCGACTGGGACACGGTCGCGCCGACGGTGGTCGCGCTGTGCGAGAAGGTCGAGAAGCTGTACCGCGACGGCATCGACCGGCCGAAGACCGCGCACTGGATCGCGGCGTACGAACTGGTCGCCGAGTACGTGACGCCGAACCCGGCCTCGAACTGGGCGCGCGGCCTGCACCAGCCGTGGGCCGAGGCGCTGCCGCTGGCCGGCGCGCCGAAGGAGCTGGTCAACGCGGTGCTGCCGGACGAGTTCCCGCTCAGCATGTTCTACGAGGCGCTGGAGAAGAAGCTGCGCGAGGTGGTCGCCTCGACCCGGGGGATCACCGGGCGAAGCTGATCGCGCAGAATAAGTCCGAAGCGACGTACGCACGTGGCGGCGGGCTCGGGGCTTACCGGACTTGACCCGGCCCTGGGCCCGCCGCCGCGCGACCTTGTTTGGAATGGTGAGCATCCTGATGACCGTCCAGCGACGACACGATCCCGAGTCCCGAGGGTTCGCCAGCGACAACTACGCCGGGGTGCACCCGGAGGTGCTGGAGGCTATCGCGGTCGCGAACGGCGGCCACCAGGTCAGCTACGGCGACGACGCCTACACCGAGCACCTGCAGGACATCTTCCGCGGGCACTTCGGCGAGCAGGCCGCGGCGTTCCCGGTGTTCAACGGCACTGGCGCGAACGTGGTCGGGCTGCAGGCGATGACCGAGCGGTGGGAGGCGCTGATCTGCGCCGAGACCGCCCACATCAACGCGGACGAGTGCGGCGCGCCGGAGAAGATCGCCGGTCTCAAGCTGCTGACGGTCGCCGCGCCGGACGGCAAGCTGACCCCCGAGCTGATCGCCAAGCACGCCTGGGGCTGGGGCGACGAGCACCGCGCGCAGCCACGTGTCGTGTCGATCACCCAGTCCACCGAGCTGGGCACCTGCTACTCGCCGCAGGAGATCGCGGCGATCTGCGACGCCGCGCACGGCTACGGCATGAAGGTGCACCTGGACGGCTCGCGGCTGGCCAACGCGGCGGCCACGCTCGGCCTGCCGCTACGCGCGTTCACCACGGACGTCGGCGTTGACGTGCTGTCCATGGGCGGCACGAAGAGCGGGATGCTGATGGGCGAGGCCGTCGTGGTGCTCAACCCGGACGCGGTGCGCGGCATGCTGTTCCTGCGCAAGGCCGCGATGCAGCTGGCCTCGAAGATGCGGTTCGTCTCGGTGCAGTTCGAGGCGCTGCTCGGCACGGACCTGTGGCTGCGCAACGCCTCCCACGCGAACGCGATGGCGCGCCGGCTGGCCGACGCGGTCGGCGGGCTCGACGGCGTGCGGATCACCCAGGCCGTGCAGGCCAACGCCGTGTTCGCGGTCCTGCCGGCCGAGGTGACCAGGCGGCTGCAGAAGCGTTTCCGCTTCTACACCTGGAACGAGCACACCGGCGAGGTGCGCTGGATGGCCGCCTTCGACACCACGGAGTCGGACATCGACACGTTCGCCGCCGCCGTGGCCGAGGAGTTGCGGGCGGACTGAGCAGCTGTCAGCTGAACCTGCGCAGCCGCAGGCTGTTGGAGACCACGAACACCGACGAGCCGGCCATCGCCGCGCCCGCGATCAGCGGGTTGAGCAGGCCGGCCGCGGCGAGCGGCAGCGCGGCGACGTTGTAGGCGAACGCCCAGAACAGGTTGCCCTTGATCGTACCCAGGGTGCGGCGGGCCAGCATGATCGCGTCGGGCACCGCCCGCAAGTCGCCGCGGACCAGGGTCAGGTCAGACGCCTCGATCGCGGCATCGGTGCCGGTCCCCATGGCCAGGCCCAGGTCGGCCTGGGCGAGCGCGGCGGCGTCGTTGACCCCGTCCCCGGCCATGGCCACGACGCGGCCGGACGCCTGCAGCTCCTTCACCGCGACGGCCTTGCCTTCGGGCAGCACCCCGGCGACGAC
>JBOHCW010000015.1:0-7119 GCA_050725375.1 Actinocrinis sp.
GGGCTGACCGACGCGCTCAACGCGGTGCTCGCCGACCGCTACGAGACCAACGAGATCCTGACCACCGACCAACGCCACTTCCGCACGATTACCCCGCTCACCAGGCGCTTCGACGCCTTCCGGCTCCTGCCTTACGACCGGTGACCGGGGCGGGCGCCGATGCGAGATCACACCGCCCGGTGCCGCACGTGGCTCAACGGAATCTGAATACGGTTCAGATCGGCCGCCGTCAGCGCAGGGTTCGGCTGCCGGCGCCGCCTCGGCGCTCGATCTCGGCGCGGGTCGGCAGGCCCTCCCAGTCTCCGTACGTCCCGACCGTGCACGCCGCGGCCACCGTGCCCCAGCGCAGCCGCTCCTTGACGCCGAGGCCGTCGCAGCGTGCTGCCAGGTAGCCGGCCGTGAAGCTGTCGCCAGCGCCGATCGCGTCCGCGACCCGCACCCGCAGAGCCCGCTGCGTGACGATCGCGCAGTCCGGCGCCGTCGCCGCCAACGCGCCCGCCTCGCCGCGCTTGACGATGACCTCCGACGGTCCGCGGTTGAGCAGGTCCAGCGCCGCGCGCTCGGGGTCGGACTCGTCGCTGACCAGGTGGAGTTCGTCGTCGCCGACGAACAGGACGTCCACGCGCGGGATCAGCTCGCGCAGGACCTCCGGCAGCTGCGCGCTTCCCGGCAGTGTGCTGCGATAGTTCACGTCGAACGAGACGGGCACGTTCGCGGCCCGCGCGAGCCGCGCCGCGTGTACGACCGCCCCGGCGCAGCTCGCGCCCAGCGCGGGGGTGATTCCGGTCAGGTGCACCAGGTCGACGGGCGCGCCCTGCGCCTCCGCCGCCTTGAACGCCGCCTCGACGTCGGCCGCCGACAGTTGCGCGCCCGCGCTCCCGGCGCGGTAGTAGGCGACCCTGGTGTACTCGGACGTCCTCAGTTCGCGGATCATGAAGCCGGTCGGGCGCTGCGGATCTGTCCGTTTGAAACGGACATCGACCCCCTCGGCGGCCAGGTCGCGCAGTACCCGCGCGCCGATCTCGTCGTCGCCGAGGACGCCGACCCAGGTGGCCTCGTGGCCCAGCCGCCGCATGCCGATCGCGACGGTGGACTCGGCGCCGGCCGTCGACAGGTGCAGGTTGCGGGCGGTGCGCAGCGGGTCGCCCACGTCCGTGACCGCGACGCCCATCGTCTCGCCGATCGTCAACAGCCTCATGGGGTCGAGCTTTCCCGGTCCACTGCCGGCCGTCCACCGGTATGCGCCCGCCCGCGCCCGCGCCCGCCGCTCGCTACCACTCGGCGATGCCGCCGTCGTCGTGCCGCCAGACCGGGGTGCGCCACTCGTAGTCGTGGTCCGCCGCCCAGGCCGCGGCCTGTTCGATCGCCTTGGCGTCCACCTCGATGCCCAGGCCGGGGCCGGTCGGCCGCTCCACCCAGCCGTCGCGGTACTCGAAGACGGTCGGGTCGGCGAGGTAGTCGAGCAGGTCGGAGCCCTCGCCGTTGTAGTGGATGCCGAGGCTCTGCTCCTGGACCAGCACGTTCGGTATCGCGAAGTCCACCTGCAACGCCGACGCGAGCGCGACCGGGCCGAGCGGGCAGTGCGGGGCCAGGAACGCGTCGTGCGTCTCGGCCTGCGCGGCGATCCGGCGCACCTCGGAGATGCCGCCGGCGTGCGAGATGTCCGGCTGCGCGACCGCGATCCCGGCCTCGAAGGCCGCGCGGAAGTCCCAGCGCGAGTACAGCCGCTCGCCGGTCGCGATCGGAATCGAGGTGCTCTCCACGATCGAGGCCAGATTCGCCGCGTGCTCCGGCAGGATCGGCTCCTCGACGAACATCGGCGCCAGCGGTTCGAGCAGCGGCAGCAGCCGGCGCGCCATCGGGGTCGAGACCCGGCCGTGGAAGTCGATCGCGATGTCACGGGTCGGGCCGAGGATCTCGCGCACCGCCGCCACCCGGCGCACCACCTGCTCGACCGCGTCGGGCGTGTCGATCGGCCGCAGCTGCGCCGAGGCGTTCATCTTGATCGCGGTGAAGCCCTCCTCGACCTTGCGCGCGGCCTGGTCCGCGACGTCCTGCGCCGCGTCGCCGCCGATCCACGAGTACACGCGCACCCGGTCACGCAGCGCGCCGCCGAGCAGTTCGTGCACCGGCGCGTTACGCACCTTGCCCGCGATGTCCCACAGCGCCTGGTCGATCCCGCCGACCGCCGAGGACAGCACCGGGCCGCCGCGGTAGAACCCCGCCTTGGTCAGCAGCTGCCAATGCGCCTCGATCCGCAGCGGGTCGGCGCCGATCAGCAGTTCGGCGAACTCCTCGACGGCCGCCGCGACCGTGCGCACCCGGCCCTCCAGCGCCGGTTCGCCCCAGCCGGTCACGCCCTCGTCGGTGTCGATCCGCACGAACAGCCAGCGCGGCGCCACCGCGTAGGTCGTGACAGCCGTGATCTTCATGCGACCGCTCCCGCTTCCGCCGCCGCACGCAGCGCCGTCCGTGCCCGTTCAGCCATCGCCACTTTGTCGTCTTCCTCGTTCGGTGCGGTGCGCCCGGCCAGTTCGCCGCCGAGCGCGAGCGCGAAGGCCCCGGCGCCGAGCCAGTCCCGGATCCGGGCCACCGACACGCCGCCGGTCGGCACGAAGGACTCCGCGCCGAACGGGCCTCGCAGTTCCTTGAGATACCGCTCGCCGAGCGCGCCGGCCGGGAACAGCTTGAAGAACTGCGCCCCCGCCTTTCGCGCGGCCAGCACCTCGGTGCCGGTCATCACGCCGGGCAGCGCTTCGAGCCCGGCGTCCAGCGCGGCGCGCACCACGTCCCGGTCGAGACCGGGGCTGACCACGAACCGGCCGCCGATCGCGGCCAGCCGCCGGACCTGTGCCACCTCGGTGACCGTGCCCGCGCCGACCAGCACGTCCGGCCGGGTCGCGGCCGCGCGCTCGATCGCGTCCCAGGACCCCGGGGTGTCCACGGTCACTTCCAGCACCCTGATACCACCGTCGGCCAGCGCGTTGATCGCGCCGGACACGTCGCCGCCGTCCCGGTACCGCAGGATCGCCATCACCCGGTCCCGGCCCAGCGCGCCGCGCAGCTCGCTCTCGCGCAGCGCCGGCCGGCGCCCGTCCCGGTCCGCCCCGGTACCGGTCATCGGGGCA
Organism: Actinocrinis sp.; assembly: GCA_050725375.1. Taxonomy (GTDB): domain Bacteria; phylum Actinomycetota; class Actinomycetes; order Streptomycetales; family Catenulisporaceae; genus Actinocrinis. The sequence goes on from JBOHCW010000015.1 coordinate 3,129, forward strand.
GTCCGTACGCTCGCAGGCCCCTGCGACGCTGTTGGATGACCACCGCGACCACCAGCAGGGCGCCCTGGGCGATGTCCTGCCAGAACGAGTTCACGTTCAGGATGGTCAGCCCGTTCTGCAGCACCCCGAGCAGGATCACCGCGATGACCGTGCCGGAGATGCCGCCCTTGCCGCCCTGCAGCGCCACGCCGCCGAGCGCCGCCGCCGTGATCGACTGCAGCTCAAGGCCCTGGCTTCCCGAGGTCGGCTGGCCGGAGCCGGTGCGCGCGGTCAGCAGGATGCCCGCGATGGCGGCCACGAAGCCGGCCAGCACGTAGCAGCCCACGACGTACCGGTTGATGTTGATGCCGGCCAGCCGCGCGGCGGTCGGGTTGCCGCCGATCGCGTAGATGTTGCGGCCGATATCGGTGTAACGCAGCATCAGGTGCACCAGCAGCGCCACGATGATCAGCACCCAGACCAGGATCGGGATGCCCAGGGCGCTGCCGCGCGCGATGAATACGAACGTTGAGTCGGTGCCGGTGTAGCCCTGCGCGCGGCCGTTGGAGATCAGGTTGGCCAGGCCGCGCAGCGCCGAGTACGTCGCCAGGGTCGCGATGACCGCGTTGACCCGGCCGTACACGATGACGACTCCGTTGAGGATGCCGACCGCGATGCCGACCAGCAGCCCGACCAGGATGCCGAACGCGGCGCTGGAGGAGCTGGTGAACACCATCGCGGAGGCCACGGAGGTCAGGCCCGCCGCCGAACCGACCGAGATGTCCAGGCCGCCGAGCAGCATGACCACGGTCTGCACCACGGCCAGGATGCCGACGATGGCCACCGTGGTGCCGATGGTCTTGACGTTCTCGATCAGGAAGAAGTTCGAGTTCTGCGACCCGATCACCGCGCACAGCACGGCCAGCGCGATGATCAGGCTCAGGTTCTGCACGCCCACCACGTCGAACACGCGGCGCAGCGCGCCCGGTCGGGCGCCCGGCTCGGGCCGGGTCGCGGCGGCCTGGCTCTCGGTCTGTGTCATGGCTTGGCTCCGCTAGCTGGTGTCAGGTCTTCGGCCATGGCCAAGGCCAGGACCCGTTCTTCGGTCGCCTCGGACCGCGGCAGCTCGCCGGTCACCCGGCCGCCCTGCATGACCACGATCCGGTCGGACAGGCCCAGCAGTTCGGGCAGCTCGGAGGAGATGACCAGCAGGGCCATCCCCTCGGCCGCGAGGTCGTTGACGATGGAGTAGATCTCCGCCTTGGCGCCCACGTCGACGCCGCGGGTCGGCTCGTCCAGGATCAGTACCCTGGGACGGCGGGCCAGCCAGCGGGCCAGCACGGTCTTCTGCTGGTTGCCGCCGGACAGGGTGCCGACCTCCTGCTCGATCGAGGACGCGCGCACCGACAGCTGCTTGACATAGGTGCGCGCCACCTCGCGCTCGGCGCGCCGCTTGACCACGTGCATCCGGGAGATGCGCTTGAGGATGGCCAGCGAGACGTTGTCGCGGATCGAGCGCTGCAACAACAGCGCCTGCGCCTTGCGCTCCTCGGGCGCGAACCCGATCCCGGCGCGCAGCGCGTCACCCGGCCCGCGCAGCCGCAGCGCCCGGCCGCCGACCTCGACCGTGCCGGAGTGGATCGGCACGGCGCCGACCACCGCGAGCGCCAGCTCGGAGCGGCCCGCGCCGACCAGTCCGCCGAGGCCGACCACCTCCCCGGCCCGCACCTCGATGCTCACGTCGCGCACGTCGTCCGTGGTCACGCCGCGCACCGAGAGGACGACCTCGCCGGGCTCGCGCGGGTCGCGGGTGAACATGTCGGCCAGGTCGCGGCCGACCATCATCCGTACCAGCTCGGCCTCGCGGGTCTCGGAGACCTGCCGGTCGCCGACGTAGCGCCCGTCGCGCAGGACGGCCACGCGGTCGGCGATCGTGAAGATCTCCGGCATCCGGTGCGAGACGTACACGACCGCCACGCCCTCGTCGCGCAGCCGCCTGATCAGGCCGAACAGCGCCTCGACCTCGTGGTCGGAGAGCGAGGAGGTCGGCTCGTCGAAGGCGATCACCCGCACGTCGCCGGCCAGCGCGCGCAGGATCTCGACCAGCTGCCGCTGGGCCGCGGACAGCGCCGAGCCCAGCGTGCGCGGGTCGAGCATGCTGCCGAACCCGTACCGGTCGATGTCCTTGCGCACCCGGTCCATCAACGCGCGCTTGTCCACGACCCGTACGCGCTTCGGCAGCGCGCCGAGATACACGTTCTCCGCGACGGAGACGTGCGGGACGATCTCAGGTTCCTGCTGGATGACCCGCAGCCCGGCCCGGTGCGCGTCGGCCGGCGAGCCGAAGGAGACCGGCTCGCCGTCGAGCAGCAGCCGTCCGGTGTCCGGCGCGTGTTCGCCGGACAGGACCCGCAGCAGCGTGGACTTGCCGGCGCCGTTCTCGCCCATGAGCGCGAGCACCTCGCCGGCGCGCGCGTCCAGGCTCACGTCGGCCAGCGCGTGCACCGCGCCGAACGACTTGCCGATCCCCTCGGCGCGCAGCCGGGAGGCCGCCGCGCGGGCGGCGCTCCCGGCCGGCGGCGCCGGGTCCGGAGTGGTCGGGCTGGTCATCGTGAAACAGGCTCCTTAGACAATGACCCTGGTGTCAGGACCGATAATGCGCGACGCCTCGGGGCGTCAGCTGCACTGCACGCCCGCCTGGACGAAGTTGCTCGCGTCGACCATGGTGGTCTTGGCGATCGACTTCGCCGGCAGCGGCTTGCCGTCGCGCACCTTGCCGACCAGCGCGTCCACCGCCGTGGCGCCGACCGAGCGCCCGTCGATGAACAGCGCGGCCTTGTTGCCCGAGTCCTTCTTAGCGGCCCAGTCCTTGCAGGTCAGGTACGCGCCCAGGCCCACGCCGTCGATGCTCGCCGGGGCGACGCCGCTGTTCTGCAGCGCGGTCACCGCACCGGTCTCGCTCTCGTCGTTGCAGCCCCAGACCACCCAGTGCTTGACACCCGGGTTGGCGGTGAGCGCGGCGCCGGTCTTGTTCTGCGCGTCGACCACCGAGTTGTCCGTGCCGATCTTCACGATCTGCGGGCTGACGCCGGCGGCCGCGGCGAACCCGGCCTCCTCGCCCTGCTCGCGCTGCTGGCAGTCGGACAGGTCCTGCTGGTACGCGGCCAGGACCTTGGTGTCCGAGGCCGACCAGCCGTACTGCTTGAACAGCTTGCCCGCCTCGGTGCCGACCGAGTTGCCCATCTGGACCGAGTCGAAGCCGACGAACGGCGCGGGCGTGCCCGAGCCGCCGCTGATCGGGTCGTCGCTGGCCACCAGCGGGATCGCGCCCGCCGCGTCGATGACCTGCGGGCCGATCTTCTGGTCCGGCACCACGATCGCGATGCCGTCGACCTTCTGGCCGACCTCGGTGCTCATCGCGCTGATCGCCTGGTTCGAGTCGGTGCCCAGGTTCACGGTCACGATCTTGACGTTGCCCAGCTTGGCCGCCTCGGCCTTGGCGCCGTTGGCCTCGTCGATGAAGTACTGCTGGTCGCCCTGCTTCTGCAGGTAGGCGATGGTGATCGAGCCGCTCTTCGGGGCGGCGGCGCCGGTGTCGGTCGCCGCGGCCTTGCCGTTCGAGCAGCCGGCCAACGCGAGCGAGGCGGCGATGCCCGCCACGCCGATGCCCACGAACGTCCTTGTCCGCACTGTCGTCACTCCGATTTTTGGTGGGGTAGGGGAAGGTGTTGCCATGCCCCGTCCCGACGAGTCTCGGGCCGGGACGGGGTAGCCGTCAAGATTTATGCATAAATAATTCGTAGTCGTTATCCGGCGGCAACGAACGCGTGCCCGCGTCCGCGCCGACGCCCGCTTCGATCACGACCTGCCATGCGGTCGACTCGCCGGCGGGCAGCGGCTTGACCTGTGCGTATGCGTCAGACGGGTCGTCGTGCGCACCGAACGCGGGCTCGATCGCGACGTGCCGCGGCGGCGGGTCGCCCCAGCCGCCGAGGTTGATCCACAGCCCGAG
>JBOHCW010000016.1:0-3138 GCA_050725375.1 Actinocrinis sp.
AGGCAGGCCCTCGCCGCATTAGAGCCCTGCTGCATTAGAGCCCTGCTGTAGTGGTGCTGTCATCAGTGCTCTACATCAGGTGGTGCGACTAGCGGCGCACCGAGACCGAGTCCGTGACCACGTCCTGGTTCGGGTCGTTGACCCCCGGGTTGCCGCGGAAGTCGGTCCACACCGGGTGCGCCTTCAGGTCCGAGCCCATCGCCACGGCCGTGTAGTCGCCGATGAACGCGCCCTGCAGGGTCAGCCCGGAGACCAGGCCGATCGCGACGAACTGGACCGCCGGGTTCTCGGTCTGGCCGGTCAGCCGCTGCTGGCGCGCGTGCGTGATCGAGCCCTTACTTCCGGAGACCATCGCGAAGTCCAGGCCGGTGCCGGCCGGGTCGTAGTAGCGGGTGTAGTAGCTGACCGCGACGTGTCCATCGTACGCCGCGACCGCCGGGAACACCTCGTCGCTGCCCGCGCCGACCTGCTGGGGAGAGGACCAGTCGAGCGAGCGGTGCCCGCCCGCCCGAGCCGATACCAGCAGGCTGCTTCCATTGGTGCGCACCGAGGCGCCGTTGGCGTCGTACGCGCCGTTGCGGTCGTCGGCCCAGGTCGCGTACAGCCGGTTGTCCGCGCGGTCGTAGGCCAGCTGCGGGAAGGAGTTGATCCGGAAGTTCTCGCCGGTCAGCGCGGAGTTGCCGGTGTCCGGGTTGAACGGGAAGTCGAAGTCGGTCGCGACCTCCTGGTTGGTGAAGCTGCGGCCGCCGTTCTTCGAGGTGGCCACGACGAGCGCGTCGTGGTCGCCGGCCACGTTGCACGCCGCGGTCTGGCAGACCGAGTCCTCATAGGCGACGTACAGCGTGCCGTCGTTCGCGACCACCGGGTTCGTGCCGGTGCCGAACGGCGTGATGCCGGTGGTGAAGTTCGCCAGGGACGGGGAGATCGGGCTGGGCGCCGAGAAGTGCCTGCCCCCGTCGGTGGAGCGCGACAGGACGGTCGGCGACTCGAGGTAGTTTCCGGAGGCGTCGAACTTGAACTGGGTCCACGTCACGTACACCGCGCCGGTGTGCTGGTCGACCGCGACCCATTCCTTGTCGTTGAAGGTGTTGGTCGGGCCCTCGGTGCCGTCCGGGTTGAACCCGTCCAGGTGCACGATGCTCGGCGCGCCGAAGCTGCGTCCGCCGTCGTGCGAGACCGCGACCGCCACACCGCTGGCCTGCTGCGATCCACCGGCGGCCGGCTGGTCGCGGGAGAAGACCAGATTCGCGTAGTAGACCGTGTTGTGCGGGCCGATCGCGATGGCCGGGTCGCCGGCCGAGTCCGACAGGGAGAGCTGGCCGGTGGCGCCGGTCTGGAAGGTCATGCCGGCCGCGAGCACGTTCGCCCAGCTCTTGCCGCCGTCGAAGCTGGTGTAGGCCCAGCCGGAGGCGTCGTTGCGCTGCTCGCGGGTGTTGAAGTTGCGGTAGTCGTTGGAGGCGGCCACCAGGTGGCGCGGGTTGGTCGGGTCCACCGTCACGCTGGTCTCGTTCTGGGCGGCCTGGCAGCCGGTCTGGCTACCGACCGGCACCACCGTGTCGCCGTGGATGACGTCGACGTTCGGGGCCAGCGGGGCGTACGGGTTCGGGCCGGCGAGGTAGGACTGGCAGAGCGCTGAGAGGTCTGCCTCCTTCAGTTCGTCGGTACCGGAGATGAACTGCTCCTTCAGCAGCGGGTTCGGCGTGCTGTGGGTCCGCGCCGCGGCGTCGGCCGTCACACGGGCCGTCACCCTCGCGGGATCCTGCCGCATGGGATGGTCCCCACCCGGCGAGCCCGTGGCCGCGGCCTGCGCGGCGCCGGGGCCGAGCGCGACCATCGCGGCGCACGTGGCGAAGGCGGCCAGGCCCGCGAGCGGGCGTGTTCGTAACATCGGTGTCTCCCCTCCTTACGCCGCGGCCGGTCCGGCGCGGCGCGTTCCAGACGCGGGCGCGTGGGTTGCGCGCCAGACGACGCCGCGAACGGTAGGCGCGGCTTTCATGAATGGCAAGAGTGATACAGCCGAATGGCGATGTGCCGCCTGTGACGCCTGATCAGACGGATTAAGGGAAAACGTATGCGGCGCCCGGGCGGTTCAGGGTGGCGCGCATCAAGGAAGAGTACTTATATCTGAACCCTCAGACGCCGGCGGCGGGGCAGCCCGCGCCGGCGAGAGCGAGTCGCGGCGCAGCACCGCACCGGTGTCGGGCCGTCCTGCTGCCGCCTACGGGTTACTTCGCGGCCGGGGCGCCGGCCGGCCGCCCTTCTCGACGCTCTTGCCCCGCATCATCGAGGCGGCCGCGGCGACCAGCGCCATGGCGGCGGCCGCGGCGAACACGATGGTCAGGCCGTGGTGGAAGGGCGCTGATATCAGCTGCGGGAAGAACCGGGTGCCGGTCAGCTGCGCGGCGTTGTGCGCCGGGAGCGTGCTGAGCACTCCGGTCGGCTGCAGCAGGTGCGCGACTGGGTTCGTGCCGAGGAACGCGGCGAACAGCGTCGAGACCGGCGGCAGCGTGGCCACCCCGTGCGCGATCGCGGCCGGCACGCCCTGCGCCTGGAGGCCCGAGTCGAGGGCGCCGGGCAGCGTGCCGGCCAGTCCGATGATCATCAGGGAGAAGAACACGCCGATGGACAGCGAGGTGCCCGAGTTCTGGAACGTGGCGCGCATCCCGGAGGCCGCGCCGCGCCGCTCCGCCGGCACGCTGCCCATGATCGACGAGGTGTTCGGCGCGGAGAACATGCCCTGCCCGATCCCGCTGGCGAACACCAGGAGGGCGAAGGCGGGGTACGGGAAGTCCACCGGCAGCAGCAGCAGTCCGCCGAACGCCGCGGCCATCAGCACCAGGCCGGTGGTGGCGAACACCCGCGCGCCGAAGCGGTCGGACAGGTAGCCGCTGACCGGGCCGGCCACCAGGAACCCGGCGGTCAGCGGCAGCTGGCAGATGCCGGCCCACAGCGGGGTGTCGGCGTACTTGTAGCCGTGCAGCGGCAGCCAGATGCCCTGCAGCCAGATGATGAGCATGAATTGCAGGCCGCCGCGGGCGACGGCGGCGATGAACCCGGCGGTGCTCCCCGCCGCGAAGGCGCGGATGCGGAACAGGCCGAGCTGGAACATCGGCTCGGCCACCCGGCGCTCGATGGCCA
>JBOHCW010000017.1:0-2829 GCA_050725375.1 Actinocrinis sp.
CCTGCGCGGGGCCCCGCTCGCGGCTCTCCAGGCGCTCGGCGTCGTCGGGGAGGGCGTCGAAGCGGATCCGGGCCTTGCGACGGACTACGTCGAGGAACAGGTTGGTGGTGATGCGGTGCAGCCAGCCCTCGAAGGTGCCGGGCGTGTAGCTGTTGAGCGAGCGGAACACTCGCACGAAAACTTCCTGCGTCAGGTCCTCAGCGTCGTGCCGGTCCCCCGTGAGCCGGTACGCAAGCCGATAAACCCTTGCGGAGTGGGTCCTTACGACCTCGTCCCAAGACGGCGGGGTCCACTGCGCCCCGCCCGCCGGAAACGAGTCGAAAGCCGCCTCGCCATAGTCACTGCCGCCCCCGAGCGCCACGGCACTACCTCCTCGTCGTCCGAGTACCGCTGCAGCAACCATAGCTTCCCTCTACGACGATATTGCTGAGAGCGCCCTGTGAACCTTGACAGAACCCGGCTCAAGCCTGGTGGGGCCTTAGTGAGATCCGTCACGGTGTCACGCGCTCATCCCTGACACCCGGAAAACGCCCGGCCCCGGCGCCGAGTTCCCGAGCGCCGGGGCCGGATCGGTCGCGAGGACCGCCGAAGGGGATCTGAGGTGCGATGATGCGGGGCCGGCTACCCGACCACGTTCTTCAGCGCGTCGCCGAGGGCGCCGGCCTCAACCGGCGAGAGTTCGACGACGAGTCGGCCGCCGCCTTCGAGGGGAACCCGCATCACGATGCCTCGCCCCTCCTTGACCACTTCGAGCGGGCCGTCGCCCGTCCGCGGCTTCATCGCCGCCATGCTCGTTCCCCTTCCTCGTCGGGTGGTCCCCCGCCGGGCTTGGGGCGGGCGGGCCGTTTACATCCGGCCTGGGCCGGCTGAGCTAGCGCAGGGCACGCGCACACCCTGACCGAGCCCATTATCCCGCACGTCACCGGCCTCGGGAAAACACAACTTGAGAACAAGCTGGCCCCAAGCGTTACCAGTGGGTAACTTGATGGCGTGACTCTTGACGCCCAGAACGGCTCCGAATCGGTCCTTTACGCCGTAGACGACGCGGCGGTCGCCACCATTACGCTGAACCGGCCGGATGCGATGAACGCGCTCGACGTGCCGACGAAGGTCGCCCTGCTGGGCGCCCTGCGTAAGGCGTCTGACGACGCGTCAGTGCGGGCGGTGGTCCTGACCGGCACCGGTCGCGCCTTCTGTGTGGGCCAGGACCTGCGCGAACACGCCGAGAAGCTGATGTCGGGCGAGCCGCCGCTGTCCACCGTGCGCGAGCACTACAACCCGATCACGCTGGCCATCGCGCAGATGCCGAAGCCGATGATCGCCGCGCTCAACGGCGTGGCGGCCGGGGCCGGCGCGGCGTTCGCGTTCGCCTGCGACCTGCGGATCGCCGCCGACACCGCTGCCTTCACGCTGGCGTTCTCGCAGGTCGGACTGTCCGCCGACTCGGGCGCGTCGTGGACGCTGCCGCGGCTGGTCGGCACGGCGAAGGCGATCGAGCTGCTGTTCAACCCGCAGAAGATCGGGGTGCGCGAGGCGTCCCGGCTGGGCCTGGTCAACGAGATCGTGCCGGCCGGCCAGCTGGCCGAGAACGTCGCGGCGCTGGCCGCGCGGCTGGCGGCCGGGCCGACCGCCTCGTACGCGGCCCTTAAGGCGTCGGTGCACTTCGGCGCGGCGCACACGCTGGCCGAGACGCTCCGGTTCGAGGACGAGATGCAGACCGCGTGCGGCGCCACGGCCGACCACCGCGAGGCGGTCGACGCGTTCCTGGCCAAGCGCGAACCGGACTTCACCGGCCGCTGAGCACGCGCGCAGCGGACTCGGCACGACTGCCTGATCGGGTGGAAAAGAGAGTCTGTTCGGGCGATGTCCGCCGGCGCTCTCCGCGGCGGGCCGCCGCGGTCCCCGCCAAAAAAGTGCACTGCGAACGTCGGCTCGGCGTGTCGTCCGGTTATGTCACCCCGGGCGGCACCCCGGGCGGCGGTCGAAGCGGCCCGGTGCCGGTCAGCTCAGGTCGCTCGACGCGCGCAGGTCCACGTACGCGCGGTGTGCGAGGCGTCCCGTCTCGCGCAGGAACGGGCGCTTGCCCTCGGCGTACGCGGCCGGGTCCTCCCGGAACTCGCGGGCGAGCCGGCGCTTGAGGTCGGCGTACTGCTCGCGGCGCTCCGGGTGGTCGGCGAGGTACTGGACCATCATCAGCTGGTCGAATTCGAGCACTCCGCCGGAGCGGCAGACGTACACGTGCGTCTCGCAGCGCGGCGCGTGCGCGGGCAGCGCTCCAGGCTCGGCGACGAAGACCCGCCGGTCCGCCTCGCGGACCCACAGCGCGAAGCCGAGGTCCTCCAGGGCGGCGCGGTACTCCTCCTCGGCTTCAGGCTCGGTGACCGAGACCTGGACGTCGAGGTGCGGGCGGCCGAGCAGGCCCGGCACCGCTGTCGAGCCGATGTGGTCCACACGGACCGCGTAGCCGCCGAGGGCGCCGCGCACCAGGTCCGCGCAGACCGCGAAACGTTCGGACCACGCCCTTTCATAGGGCTTGATCTGAACCCGAGCCACGTCGCCCACGGCGACGGCGATCTCAATTGCCATCCCACACCTCCCGCCTGAGGTGAAGTCAGAAAACCGCGCTAAGCGCGCGGCGTCAAGATGTCACGCGGTAACGACTGTGAGTAATAAAAATATCACGGATCGGCAACGTTCCGACCGGCACGATCGCGACGCGTACGGCACCACCGGCGCACTCGCGCGCGCGCCCCTTCGATCTCTGTGACGGAGCGTTCAATGGGCCGAGTCCGGATCGATATCCGTCCGGTTAATCCGGTCGGTCAGCCG
>JBOHCW010000018.1:0-2752 GCA_050725375.1 Actinocrinis sp.
CCTACCACCAGGGCCAGGACTTGTGGCCGGTGGCCTCGTACATCCAGCGCGAGACGGTGCGCAACCAGTGCCTCGCCGTCGAGATTCGGCAGATGTCCAACGGAGGGCTGGCCGCGCTCGACCTCGCCTGCGCGTATCTGGGCCGCACGGGACACCGCGCGGACGCGCTGCTCACCGCCGCAGACCGGTTCTGCCCGCCGGGCATCGACCGCTGGCGCACCGACCCGGGCACCCCCTACGCCGACGGCGCCGCCGCCGTGGTGCTCTCGCGGCGCGGCGGTTTCGCTCGGCTGCTGTCGGTGGCCGTCAATGCGGACTCCGAACTGGAGGAGATGCACCGCGGTGACGAGCCGTTCGGACCGGCGCCGCTGAGCACTCGGGTGCCGGTGGACTTCGCCGAGGCCAAGCAGGTCTTCACCAGCCGCTACGGGTTGTCCTTCGCGATCAGCCGCACCGCGGCCGGGCAGCGCGCCGCGGTCAAGCAGGCGCTCGCCGACGCGGAGCTCGAACTCGACGAGGCCGAGTGGGTGCTGCTGCCGCATTTCGGTCGTCGGCGGCTGGACTCGATCTACCTCCAGCAGTTCGGCATCGAGGTCGAGCGCACTACCTGGGAGTGGAGCCGCACCGTCGGCCATCTCGGCGCGGCCGACCAGTTCGCCAGCCTCGACCACCTGGTCGCCTCGGGGCGCGCGCGGCCGGGGGACCGGTGCGTGATGGTCTCGGTCGGCGCCGGATACAGCTGGGGCGCGGCGGTGGTGCAGTTCGACGGGCTGCCGACGTGGGCCGGCGGGAACCCGGCGCGAGCGCAGCACCGCTCCCGCGCGATTCCGGTTGGGATCCAGGAAGGTTCGAGTCCGCCGTTCCATCATGAGCCGCCGACGGTGAACGCGATCCGTGAGTCCGGCCGGTGAGTCCGGCCAGTGAGAGAGTGAAGGTGGCCAGGTGAATCCCATAGCAGTCGCCGCGCCGTCCGAGGCGCTCGGCGAGTTCTACCGGCAGAAGGTGCGCTGGGAACCGGCCACCGACGGCTCGGCGGTACAGGAGGCCGAGGTCGAGGTTCCGCTGGACTACGCGGACCCGGCGGGCGAGCGGATCCGGATCACGGTGGGTCGGCTGCCGGCCGCTGATCCGGCCCGGCGGCGCGGCGTGCTCGTCGCGCTCAACGGCGGACCCGGCGGACACAACGGCCTGGGCCGGCGGATGCCGTCGCGGTTCGCCGACTCGGCGCTGCACGAGGTCTACGACGTGGTCGGTTTCGACCCGCGCGGCTGGGGCCGCTCCGCGCCGCTGCTGCGCGAGGTGACAGTGCCCCGGGCGCCGTGGTCCTCCCGCCCGGGGGACGCCGACTTCGAGCTGATCGCCGCGGACCAGAAGGCGGTGGAGGAGGGCGCCGCCCGCCTCGGCGGCAGACTGCGCCCGCAGGTGACGACGACGAACGTCGCGCGGGACCTGGACGTGATCCGCGCCGTGCTCGGCGAGGAGCAGATCAGCCTGCTGGGATACGCCGACGGCACGTACACGAGCTGCGTCTACGGCACGATGTTCGGCGACCGGGTCGACCGGCACGTGTTCGACTCCGCGGTGGACCCGGGCGCGATGTGGCGCGGTCAGTACATGACGCAGGCTATTGCGATCCGGCGCAACGTCGACGCCTGGGCCGCCTGGGTCGCCGAGCGCAACTTGACCTACCGGCTCGGCGGCAGTGCGGAGGCCGTCGTCGACAACGTCGAACTGCTCGGCGCCCGGCTCGCCGAGGTGGCGCACGGCGGCGTCGATCGCACCGTCCTCGACGGCGCCGTCGGACTCGGCGCGACGCACCGGCCGCTGTGGGGCGAGCTGGCGGCCACCGTCGTCGCGCTGCGCGCCGGGGACTTCGCGGCGGTGAAGGCCGCGTGGCTGTTCGCGGCCCCGGAGTGGGAGCGCCCCGAACCCGGCGCGACGACGCAGTCCGGTGTGGTGGAGGCCGTCACGTCCGAGGGAGACTGGCCCAAGGACCTCGAGGTCTACTACCGCGACATGCGCGAGTTCCGCGAGAAGTATCCGTACGGATACGGCGTCCTGCGAGCGGGACCGTGGGTCTCGGCCTTCCGTGCCGCCGAACCGCTTGAGCCGGTGCCCGACGTAGTGCGCGACGGCTACGGTCCCGGCTTGGTCGTACACGGTGAAGGCAACCCGACCCTGTCCTACCTCGGCGGCGTGGCGATGGCCCGGCGGCTCGGCGACGCGCTGGTCACCGTTGCGGACGACGGCCGCAATGAGATCTACGGCGTACGCGGCATCGCCGCGGTGGACGAACTGGTCACCGCTTACCTGGTCGACGGCGTGCTGCCGCAGGCCGACGTCGTGGTGGCCGGCACCGCGCGGCCCGCCGTTCCCGCCGACCGCGACCTCGGCGGCGCGGCCCCGAACGCCGCCTCCGCGTCGGCGCCCCGCACCGAAGACATCGAGCGGTACCTCGAGCAGACCCGCACGGCGCTGAAGCCGCGCGTCTAGCCGCCGGCCGCGTTTCCAGCGACGACTCCCCTCAGACAGACTCCGCGAAAGGACCGGCCGTGACCGAAACGGCACCCGAGACCGAAACGGCACCCGAGAGCGAGACCCCGCTGTTCCCGTGGTTCCGCGGCTGCCCGATGAAGGCGCCCGAGCTGTACCGGAAGTTCCGCGAGACGGAGCCGATCGCGCGCGTGAATCTGGCGACCGGCCGCGAGGCGTGGATCGTGACCACGTACGAGCTGGTCAAGCAGGTCCTGAC
>JBOHCW010000019.1:0-8826 GCA_050725375.1 Actinocrinis sp.
GATGCGCCCCTTGTCGATCAGCGTGACCCACTCGCCGGTGTCGCGCTGCTTGATCTCGTAGGTGGCGAACAGATTGTGCACATGCGGGAAGTGCATCGTCGGTAGTTTGTTGCGCTTGGCGTAGTCGAGGAAGGTCTGGTCCCAGTGCTCGGCGCCGAAGCCGAAGTGGATGACGCCGGCCTGCGCGCGCTCGGGCAGGTTCGTCCACGAGTCGTTGTAGTTCCAGAGCGTCTCGATCTGCCGGTAGCTCTTCGGGTTCGTGCCGATCGACGCGTCGTTGAAGTACGCCCAGCCCTTGTACGGGAAGCCCGGATACTGCGTGTCGCGGTACCGCTCGACCACCTCGCGCCACAGGTCGCCGTACCGGCCGCCGCCCTCGATCTTGGCGATCATGCCGTTCTCGATCGTGACCTGGATGTGCGGGTAGTAGCCGGTGTGGTTGCTCGTACCGCCGACCACGCCGTTCAGCGTCGGCATCAGCTGCCTGGCCTCGCGCAGGAAGGTCTCGGCCGGGTGGCCGAACCGGATGCCCTGGATCGTCGAGCCGAGAATGTGCCCTGAGATGTACGCGCCCTTCGGCCACAACTCGGCCTGCTGCTCGGTGACCTGCCAGCCGATGTCGGTGCCCTCGGGACTGGTGATGCGCACCTCGGCGGCATTGCGGAACGCGTCGACCACCATGAGGTCGACGGTGCGCCAGATCTCGTCCGGCAGGCCGTTGGCGCGCGAGATGAAGTCCTCGTAAGTCGAGTACACCCAGTTGTTGCGGATCCGCTTGCCGGCGGCGCGCTTCCAGTGCGAGCGGCCGGCCTCACCGGCGTAGACCCCGGTATAGCCGGGCCGGTCGTCCAGGTACCGCTTGAGCGCGGCGGCGGCGAGATTGAACTCGACGCCCTCCTCGACCATCGGCGGCAGCCGGTCGGTGATCTCCCGCCAGCCCTCGGCGGCGCTGTACGTGCGCGTCTCCATGCCCAGGTCGGTGACGTCGATCCGGTCCACCTTCTGCACCCCGGACTCCACCAGGGCCCGGCGCAGCGCCTCGAAGACGACCTCGTGCTGGTGCGGGAAGGTCACGATCAGCAGTTCGTCGCCCGGCCTGATGTCGCCGAGCGCGGAGCGGCCGTACCGGCGGCGCACGTGCGCGCGCGCCATTGGCATGAGCTCCTCGACGTCATCCGTGCGCTCCTGCAGCAGATAGCGCGGGAAGCGCGGGGCGGGGTATTCGAACCCGTCGAGGGGCGCGGGCACTCCGGGGCCGGTGAGAGCGGATGAGGGCACCGTCATCTACGACTCCTTCTCGTTCAATCCCGAATTCGCCAATGCGGGCGTCTCGACCGGCGCGCCCGGTGCTGGCACGGACTCCACCGGCACGGCCTTCGAACCCTGATCCTCGTCGGAGGCGTCGGCCGCCATCACGATCGCGCTGTCCGGGTCCGGCTCCAGGAAGACCTGGTCGCCGTGCTGCAGGCCGACCTTCTCCTGGTACACCCGCACCTTGAGCAGCGAGGTGTCGACCCGTACGTGGTAGTCCCAGCAGTCGCCGTGGTAGATGGTGAACTCAACGGTGCCCGGCCAGGCATCCTCGCTGTGCTGCTTGCGGGAGAGCCGGAAGCTCTCCGGGCGCATGAACACGCTGACCCTGTCGCCGACCGCGGCGTCGCCGGGCCGGGCGCACATCATGGCGTGCACGCCGAGGCTGACCTTGGCGCCGCTCGGGCCGATGTGCTCGACCACGCCGTCGAGACTGTTGGACACGCCGAGGAAGCGCGCGGTGAACCCGTCGCGCGGATACGTGTAGATCTCGTGCGGCAGGCCCTGCTCGACGATCCGGCCGCCGTTCATCACCACGACCTCGTCCGAGACGGCCAGCGCCTCGTCCTGGTCGTGCGTGACGAACACGGTGGTGATGCCCAGGCGCTGCTGTACGGCGCGGATCTCGTCGCGCATCCGGCCGCGCAGGCCCTTGTCCAGGTTGGACAGCGGCTCGTCCAGCAGCAGCACCTGCGGCTCGCGCACCAGGGCGCGGGCCAGCGCGACGCGCTGCTGCTGCCCGCCGGACAGCGCCGGGGCCGGGCGCTCGGCGAAGTCGGCCAGGCCCACCATGTCCAGTGCGGCCATGGCCGCCTTACGCATCTCGGCGCGCGGCGGGTGCGGCCGGGAGACGCGCAGCGGGAAGAGCACGTTGTCGATCACCGTCATGTGCGGCCAGATCGCATAGGACTGGAACACGATCCCGATCGGCCGCTTGTGCGCGCCGACGAAGATGCCGCGCGCCGGGTCGGAGACGACCTTGCCGCCGATCTCGACCAGGCCGGCGTCGGCCCGCTCCAGGCCGGCGATCACCCGCAGCGTGGTGGTCTTGCCGCAGCCGCTCGGCCCGAGCAGGGTGACGAGCTTGCCCTCGGGGATCTCCAGGTCGATGCCGTCGACCGCGTTGGCGTGCACCGCGCGCCCCGGGTACCGCTTCTTCAGGCCGGTGAGTTTGATCATCGCTTCGGTCCGTTCATGGAGACTGTCTCGGCCGATCTCGGGTCAGCTGTTCTTGAGGCCGAAGCGCGAGCCGATCAGGCGGGCGAGCGCGGCCAGGACGGTGAGGAAGAGCACGATCACGATGCCGAGGGCGGCCACCACCGGATAGCTGCCGTTGGTGTACAGGTCGTACACCTGCACCGAGACCACCTCAGAGCCGGAGGTGTAGAGGAAGATCGCCGCGGAGATCTCGCGGAAGGCGACGATCATCGTGTACACGAACGCGGCCAGCAGCGAGGGCACCAGCAGCGGCAGGAACACTCTTCGGAACGACTGGAGCCACGACGCGCCGCTGGCGGTGGCGGCCTCTTCGAGCTCGTCCTTGATCTGGGCCATGCCGGGCGCCAGATAACGCATGCCGTACGGCAGGGTGATCGTGACGAACGCGATGGTCAGGATGGCCAGCGTGCCGTACAGGTGGAACGGCAGCGGCGCGACCAGGTACCAGTACAGGATGCCCACGCCCATGACCACGCTGGGCACCGCGATCGGCACGGTGGACAGCGCGTCGAGCACGAACTTGAACCTCATCTTCGACTTGACGGTGATGTACGCGACCAGCGAGCTGAGCAGCGTCACGATCACCGCGGCGGACACCGAGACGATCAGGCTGTTGCGCACCGACGCCGCCAGCCCCGGCCGCTGCATGATCTGCCGGAAGTTGTCGAAGGTGAACTGGTGCAGCGCGGCGAACGAGGGCGCCTGGTAGTTCGGCAGTAACGAGGACCACAGCAGCATCAGGATCGGCAGCGCCACCGCGACCACGAAGAAGAGCACGAACACGGCGAAGCCGGCCCAGCGCCACTTGCCCAGATCCTGGGTGCGCGCGCGGAATCCCTTGCCGGTGATGGTCGCCGCGGCGCCCTTGCGCGAGATGCGCTGAGAGAAGTAGAGCCCGATACACGCGACCACGAGCACGAATATGCCGATGACGCCGACCGTGCCGTAGTCCGGCGGGAAGCTCTGCAGCGCGGAGTAGATCCGGCTGATGAACACGTAGTGCCGCGCGGGCACGCCGATCAGCTGCGGCACCTCGAAGGTGGAGATGGTCTGCACGAACATCAGCAGCGCCGCGGACAGGATCGCCGGACGGGCCAGCCGCAGCGTGATCTTCCGGAAGGTGCGCGCCGGGCCGGCGCCGGAGGCCAGCGAGGCCTCCTCCAGCGAGGAGTCCATCGCGCTGAACGCCGCCGTGCCCATCAGGTACGCGACCGGGATCACGTGCATCGACTGCACGAACACCATGCCCGGCATCGAGAACACGTCGAAGGTCGGCAGGTGGATGCCGCGCAGGAAGACGTTGAGCGTGCCGCGGTCCGGGGACAGCAGCAGGCTCCAGGCGACCGTGTTGAGGATGCCGGGGATGATCAGCGGCACCAGCGCGGCGATCTTCGCGAAGCCCTTGGCCGGGGTGTTGGTGCGCACCACCAGCCAGGCCAGGCCGAAGCCGATCACGGTGGACAGGATCGCGGTCGCGCCGGCGTAGATGAACGAGGTGGCCACCAGCGAGCCGAAGCCGCCGGCGGTGAAGGTGCTGACGTAGTTGTGGAACGTCCACGTGCTGGGGGTGAAGCCGAGGAAGTCACTCTGCAGACTGGCGTACACCATCGTGCCCACCGGCACCAAGGCCAGATACGCCACCGCGATCCCGGCCAGCGCCAGGGTCAGGTAGCGCGGTTGCAGCCGGTCGCGCCAGGTGCGGCGGGCCGGTGGCTCCGGTGCCGGGGTGGCGACTTCAGGTTCGTCTGACAGCAGCGTCATCCGCCTGTCCCATCACAGTTTCGAAAAAGGGAACGGGGGCGGCTCGTTTGCGGGAGCCGCCCCCGTGGTCATCACGGAGCTTGCAGCGCCGATTTGAGCTCGGCCAGCTCCGAGTTGTACGTGGCCTGCGGCAGGTTCGGGTCGCCCCAGGCCGGAGCCCACGCGGTCGGGTTCCACACCTTCGGGTCGTTGGTCACGTCGGGCCGCAGCGAGGTGTGGTTGGTCTGCTCGATCACGGCCGTCTGGCCGGCCTGCGAGACCATCCAGTCCTCGAACAGCCGCGCGGCCGCCGGGTGCGGCGCGTTGCGCACGATGTCGATCAGGTTCAGCGAGGACGGCAGCGGGCTCGCGTTGACGAACTTGACCGTGTCCGGGGTCTTCTTCGCCATGCTCGACGCCTTGTAGCCGTAGGCCGTCACGGCCGCGGCCGGCTCGCCCGCCTGAACGTCGGTGAGCGCCTTCGTGTGGCTGTCGACGAAGACCGGTTTGTTGTTGCCCAGCTGCGTGAGCAGCGCCAACGCCTTGTCGTGACCCATTCCCTTGATCATACTGTCATACCAGTTGACCGCGGTCGGGTCGATGGAGAACTTCCCCTTCCAGGCCGGGTCCGTGAAGGACTGGACACCGGTCGGGGCCGGCAGGTGTTCCTGCGCGACCACCTGCGGGTTCCAGGCGATCACGGTGGTCACCGCGTAGACGACGCCGCTGTAGCCGGTCGGCAGGGTCAGGCCCGTCGGCAGCGGGGAGCCGTCCTTGGGCGAGTACGGCTGCAGCGCGCCGGCCTGGAGGATCTGGGAGATCTGCGGCGAGTCCCCGGAGACCACGTCGGCGTTGAACTTCTGGCCGCGCTGCTCGGTGATGATGCGCGCCGGGATCTGACTCGCGCTCAGGCGCAGCGAGTTGACCTTCACGTCCGGGTACGTCTTGTTGAACGCGGCGACGATCGGCTGGATGTCCGCGTCGGCGAAGGTGGTGTACCAGTTGAGGCTGCCCTCCTTCCCGGCCTGGGCGGCCAGCTGGGCCGACGTCAGCGAGTCCAGCGAGGAGGTGGGACCCGGCGCGGCGCCCGCGCCACCGCCGGGGCCAGAGGGGGACGACGAGCCGCACGCGGCCGCCCCGAGCGCCAATCCGGCAGCCAGCGCCAGGCCGAGGACCTTCCGCGATCTTCCGATAGCCCTCATAGTGCACAGATCCCTTCGGCTGTGTCCGGTCCGGGCGAGGGAGCCGCGGGCCGGATGCCTTCCCGAGCCGGAGCCGGGACGGGACGCGCGACAGTGCGCGGCCCTGGCTGGGAGTATGGCCTTAAGGTAGGACCATTTGTCAATGGAGAGTTACCAATTGGTGTCCTGCCGGTCCGCTGCCCGCCGCGTCCGGAAACCGGCCCGCGACGTGCCAGGACACTGCGAAACTGGCCCTGCCACGCAGGTGACGGGTCAGGGTGACGACCGTTACGGTCGGCGGCCAACGCCCGGCCCGCGCCGGACGCAGGCTCCGGACAGGACGCGTCGTTCAGCCATGGATACGACCGGGCAGCGCCGAGGCAAGGGCTACGCACCAGCCTTGCGACCCATCAGCAGCACCGTGCCAAACGCCTTCCACGCTACGTCCACGTCGACGAAGCCGGCTTTGGCCAGCGACGCGCGGTGTTGGTCGAGCGAGGGCACGGGGTTGTTGTGCTTATGGCTGTTGGCGCTCGCCTTACGCGGCCCGGTGAACTGAGGGCGGACCGCGCGGTAACGCAGGTTCCAGTCGTCAGCCGGCGCGATGTGGTCCAGGTTCACGATCCAGCCGCCCGCGCCGAGCACGCCGGCCGCCTGCGCGTAGAACACGTCGAGCCCGGTCGGCTCCAGGTGGTGCGAGGCGCGCGAGGACAGCACGACGTCCACAGGCACGTACGAGCGCACCGGCGACAGGTCGAGCATTTCGGCGATCGCGAAGTCCACGCGTCCGGCGAACCGCTCCAGCTCGGGCTCGGCCAGCTCACGCATCGCCGCGCTGCCGTCGCTCCACACGCCGCGCGCGTCCGGGAACGCGTCGAGGTAGATCTCCAGGAACGCGCCGGGGCCGGAGCCGATGTCGAGGACCGCGCGCGGCGAGGTGTCGTGCCCGATCAGCGCCGCGGACATCTTGCGCGGCAGGTCGAGCAGGTCGCGCAGAACGTCCTGGCCGGCCCAGTCGTTGGCGTACTGCGGCCGACGCCAGTCCGCGAGCGTGTGCTGCTTGAGAGCGTGCTGCTTCTCCACCATCAACCTTCCGGTAGTCGGTGTCCGCGCGCCGTCGCGCGGCCCGTCTTGCACTGGAGTATGGCCATAAGGTAAGACCATTCGTCAATCATTCAGGGACCGCCGACGAGGACTGATCGCGCTCTTGCGCTGCCGGGCCCGGCTGGGGATAGTGTGCTAATGGTATGACAGTTTGGTCGGTAGCCGATGGCCGCACGGGAGCGCGGGGCACGGCGTGGCCACGCAGCGCCGTGGCGGTGGAAAGGCGGATCGGATGCTCAGCCAGGACAACAACGAGCTGTTGACGCGCACGGGTCCGGACTCGCCCATGGGCGAACTGTTCCGGCAGTACTGGATCCCGGCGCTGCTCGCCGAGGAGCTGCCGGAGGACGGCGGCGCGCCGGTGCGCGTGAAGCTGCTGTCCGAGCGGATGATCGCGTTCCGGGACAGCGAGGGCAGGTACGGGCTGATCGACGAGTTCTGCGCGCACCGCGGCGCCTCGCTGTGGTTCGGCAACAACGAGACCGGCGGCCTGCGCTGCGCCTATCACGGCTGGAAGTACGACGTGACCGGCCAGTGCGTCGAGGTGCCGTCCGAGCTGGAGAACAGCTCGTTCTGCTCGAAGGTGAAGCTGACCGGGTACCCGCTGGTGAAGATCGGCGACGTGCTGTGGACGTACATGGGCGACCCGGCCAAGCAGCCGCCGCCGCCCGAGTACGAGTGGGTGCACGTGCCGGCCGAGCAGACCTACACCTCGAAGCGCTGGCAGGAGTCGAACTGGCTGCAGGCGCTGGAGGGCGGCATCGACTCCAGCCACGTGTCCTGGCTGCACTCGGCGGGCCTGCGCAACGACCCGCTGTTCAAGGGCTCCAAGGGCAACGACTACAACATGGGCGACATGCGGCCCTTCTTCGAGGTGGTCGAGTCCGACGGCGGCCTGTTCGTCGGGGTGCGGCGCAACGCCGAGGAGGGCCGCTACTACTGGCGGATCACCCCGTGGGTGATGCCCAGCTTCACCATGGTGCCGCCGCGCGGAGACCACCCGGTGCACGGGCACTTCTGGGTTCCGATCGATGACGAGAACTGCTGGGTGTTCACCTTCGACTACCTGCCGGTGCGCGCGCTGACCGAGTCGGAGCTGCAGGCGATGAAGGCGGGCCACGGCGTGCACAACGAATACGTGCCGGGCACCTACCGTCCGCTGCAGAACAAGGACAACGACTACATGATGGACCGCGGCGCGCAGAAGCGCGGCGAGACCTTCTCCGGCATCAAGGGCATCGCGATGCAGGACGCGTCGCTGCAGGAGAGCATGGGCCCGATCGTGGACCGCACCAAGGAGCGGCTGGTCTCGGCGGACAGCGGCATCATCAAGGCCCGCCGACGCCTCGTCCAGGCCGCCCTGGACCTGCGCGACGAGGGCATCACGCCGCCCGGCGTCGACCCGGCGCACCAGCGCGTGCGCTCGGCGGCGGTCGTGCTGCCGAACGACGAGGCGTTCCTGGACGCGTGCCAGGACGCCCTGACCGCGACGCCGGGCGTGCGTCAGACGTCGGTCTGATCCGATCAGGAAACTGACGGGAACTGACTGACTTAATGAGCGCGACGATGACCAAGGGCACGATGACGACCACCGCAATCCGTCCCACCCTCCTGAGCAGCTGCGCGTATGCCGCGACCGCCGCCGAGGCCAGGTTCCGCATCAACGCGGTGCCCCAGACCGCCCGCCAGACCCGCGTGGTCGCGCTGGATCCGGGCGCGGCGGCCGTGATCCGCCCCCTGGTCGGCCTGCCCTGGCGCGGGTGCCGATTCCTGACGCGCAACGAAGAGGACAACGCTGTGCCCGAGAGCGGCACCGCCCTACGTACCGTCGACGGCACGCGTATAGAACTGCTCGCAGCCTTAGACGGCGCCGACTTCGTCATGATGGTCGCCACCGCGAACGACGGCGCCAAGGCCGCGGCCGCGATCGGCTTCGAATGCTTCAGCCGCGGCGTAATGACGGCCGCGATCGTCCTAGGCGACGAGCGCACGGTGAACGGCGCGGTGAACGCGGTACGCCCTCACGCGCGCGTGCTGCTCGTAAGCAGCGACCAGCGCGACGTAGAGGCGATTCTGTCGGCAGTGGCCTCATGAGCAATGTGAGCAACGTGGGCAACGTGGGCAACGTGCGCAATGTGAGCAAGAAGACGACCGTCCCCGACCTCCTCGGCATGAAGCGCGACGGCCGCAAAATCGTCAGCGTCGTAGCCTGGGACTACCAGATGGCCCGCATCGTCGACCGGATCGGCGTGGACCTGGTCTCGGTCGGCGA
>JBOHCW010000020.1:0-15407 GCA_050725375.1 Actinocrinis sp.
GGCCACCAAGTACCTGCACGGGATCGCCTCGCTGTACCTGCTCGACGAGGAGGCGGGGCACAAGCTCAACGCGGAGTTCGAGTACCACTGGACCACCGCCGCGCTGCGCACCTTCCACCCGATGGTCGACCCGGCCTCGCGCGAGGACGGCGAGCGGCACCCGGTGCTCAAGGGCGACCGGCTCGAACACGAGATGGACGCGGTGCAGGCGATCCTGACCCACCGCATCCGCGCCGCCGCGGCCGCCGCCGCGCTGCCCGAGCCGCTGGCCGACGTCGGCGACGCGCTGTTTCGCGCCAACGAGCAGCAGCGGGCCGGCGAGGCCGAGGTCAGGAGGCTGACGCGGGCGCTCCAGCCGTGCGGGCCGTCCGGGCCGCACGGCGAGGGCGCGGCGGCCGACCACGCCGCGGCGCCGGCGGCCGAGCCGGAGCCCAGCCCGTTCGACCTGCTGATCGACTCCTTCGGCGACTTCCCGAACCTGCTGGTCACCGCGGAGGAGGGGCCGATGCGGGCGCTGGGCCAGCACAAGGACGCGGCCACCTTCGCGGCCAAGGCGCGCGAGGCGCTGGCCGCGCTCGACGCGTACGTGGCGCTGCGCCGGGCCGGCGGCTGGGACGGCGGGGGCTTCCGGATGTACTGCGAGGACTCCCGGCACGGCGGCCGGATCTACCCGGCCACCCAGGTGGCGGCGCAGGAGTCCGACACGGTGCGCCAGGACCCGAGGATGGCCGAGCAGCGCCGCTTCCGGGTGCCGCGCTCGGTCTCCGAGTCCGGATACGCCGAGTTCTGGGCGCACGTGAAGATCGGCAGTTCCGGCCAGGTGGCCCCCCGGCTGCACTACCTCGACGACACCAGCGGGCCGACCGGCTGCGTCATCGTCGGCTACCTCGGGCACCATCTGAAGAACACCCGGTCCAGCTGAGCGGCCCGGTCGTCGCACCGGCGGGCGCGGGGCCGGGCCCGTATCCCGGCGGCGCCGGATCAGGCCCTTGATCGCGAGCGGGCGGGGCGTGTCCGGGGCCGGACATGCTTGTGGACCGGGCGTGGGGACCGGTCCACAAGTCGTGGTGCGAAGCGCGCGGGATTGTCAGCCCACGTCCACGGCGCGCCTCGCGCGAGTGGTCATCGCACGACCTGAACCGGGTCGCCGATGTGCAGGAAACTGTAGACCCACTCGGCGGTGGCCGCGCTCAAATGCACACAACCGTGTGAGCGCACGTATACCGAGCCCTCGTGGAAGGCCTCGCCGCCGTCGAAGAACACGGAGTAGGGCATCGGCGCGTTGTTGTAGATCGTCGAGTACCACATGCGGTTCTTGCGGTACACGTGGAAGGTGCCCAGTTCCGTGGCGTGGCCGCTGCGTCCGGTGGCCACCTTGACCGGTCCGCGCACGACCTTGCCGTCGCGCATGAACCAGGCCTCTTGCTTGGACAGCGACACGCAGGCGGCGACCCTCGCCGAGCACGGGACGCCCTTGGGCGCCTTGGCGGCGACGTCCTGCCCCTGGCTCGGTGCCGCGGCGCGCGTGGACGGTTTGGCGGTGGTCGGCTTCGGGCTCGGCTTGGCCGCGGTGCTGCTCGGCGCGGCCGGCGCGGTGCTCGCCGGTGCCGCGGCCGTGGACGCAGCGGCGGACGCGCTCGGCGACGCCGCCGCAGAGGTTCCGGTCAGCGCCTTGTCGGCGGCGACCGGGGCCGAAGCCGAACGCGGCGCCTGCGCCGCGCAGCCGGCGGCGAGCCCGGCGAGCGCGAGGGCCGCGCCTGTGGTCATCAGGATTCGGGGTATACCGCGCACTGGCCGCCACCCACTTCTGTCAGGGCCATGCCTTAAGTACCGGATACCCCCAAGACGGCGCGACCCCGGCCCAGGTTGCGGCCGTGATCCGGTCGTAATTCAATCGGCGGTGATTTGATTCCACAGGGCGATCCCGGGCCGCCCGTGCTCGAATCCGAGCGCCGAGACCGAGGCGGTGTCGAGCAGGAAATGCGCCCCGCCCGATGCGGGCAGGCCCAGCCAGCGGGCGGCCAGGATGCGCAGCAGATGGCCGTGCGCGACCAGGGCCACGTCTCCGGCGAGCTTCGTCGCGGAGTCGGGGTCGACCAGCGGCTTGACCCGCGCGATCACCCGGTCGCAGCGCTCGCCGACCTGGTCGGCGCTCTCACCGGGAAAGCCGTTCGGGCCGCCGGGGACCACGCCGTCGGTCCACAGGTACCAGCCGGGCCGCTCCTGCTGGATCTGCGCTGTGGTGCGGCCCTCGTAACCGCCGTAGTCCCACTCCCACAGGTCGGGATCAGTACCCTGCACCGGCAGGCCGGCCAGTTCGGCGGTGCGCTGCGCGCGGATCGCCGGGCTGGACCAGGCGGCGACGATCTTGCGGCCGGCCAGCACAGCGGCGACGGCCCGGGCGCGCTGCTCGCCGTCGGCGTTCAGCGGCTGGTCGGTGCGTCCGGTGTGCCGGCCTTGGACGGCCCAGTCGGTCGGACCGTGGCGCAGTAGGATGATCTCTCCCATACGGTCACGCTAGCGCCCCCTGGCAGGATGGGCCGCATGGACGAGACGATCGTGATCGAACCCGCGCTCTGGGCGGCCTTCCAGGAGGCCGACGGCTTCATGCCGGACGACGAGGCGCGCGCCCTGTACGCCGCGGCCCTCGACGGCGCGCGGGTCGGGCCGGCGGCCGAGATCGGCACCTACCTGGGCAAGTCGGCGATCCTGCTGGCGGGCGCGGCGCGGGCGCGCGGTCGCAAGCTGCTGACGGTCGACCACCACCGCGGCTCGGAGGAGCACCAGCCGGGCTGGGAGTACCATCGGCCCGAACTCGTGGACGGGCAGGTCGGGCTGATGGACACGCTGCCGGGCGCGCGCCGTGCGCTCGCGCGCGCGGGGGTGGAGCGTGACGTGGTGCTGATCGTCGGCCGTTCGGCGGAGGTGGCGGCGCTGTGGGGCACGCCGCTCGGGTTCGTGTTCATCGACGGCGGTCATACGCACGAGGCCGCGCAGGCGGATTACGCCGGCTGGGCGCCGCACGTCGCGCCGGGCGGGCTGCTGGCGATCCACGATGTGTTCCCCGATCCGGCGGACGGGGGCCAGGCGCCTTATCGCATTTATCTGCGGGCGCTGGAGTCCGGCGAATTCGCCGAGGACGCGGCGCTGTCCGGTACCGGCTCGCTGCGGGTACTGCGACGCCTCGGCGCCGCGAGGACTACGCCGCGTGCAGATGCAAACGGCGTCTGACGCGGCGTCGGCGCGCGGGGTCAGCTCTTCTTGAGGATGATGCCGCCGATGGCGGCGGTGCGGTCGGCCAGCTCGGGGCCGGGGCCGGTCTCGTCCGGGTGCCAGTCGGTGATCGGTACCAGGCCCGGGTGCATGAACTCGTACCCGTCGACCAGTTGGCGCACGTGCTCGGCCGAGCGCGGGGTCAACTCGATCTGATCCTGCGCCAGGGTGCGGTCCAGGGCGTTGTTCACCTCCTCGGACTCGACCTCGATGACGTGGAACAGCGCGGCCATGCTGCCGGGCGCGACCCGCTCCATCAGGTAGTCGAGCGCGCGGCGGGCGCGCCGGTCGGAGGCTATGTAGTCGAGCATGCCGAACAGCAGCAGGCCGACGGGCTGGTCGAAGTCGAGTCTGCCCAGCAGGCCGGGACGGGAGAGCACGTCCTGCGGCTCGCGGAAGTTTCCGCCGATGACGGTGACCGGCGGGCCGGGCCGCCCGACCAGCAGCGCCCGGGCGTGCGCCAGCGAGATCGGGTCGTCGGCCACGTACACGAAGGTGCGGGTGTCGGGGGCCTTCTCGCCGGCGGTGCGGTCGTTGCTGTTGGCGATGGTGATGGCGGCGCCGAGCTGCAGGAACTGCCGGATGCCGTTCTCGGCCAGCTTCACCACCGCGCGACGGGTGAAGGACTCGGCGGCCCGGGCGGTGATGATCGTGTCCGGCCGCGCCTTGATCAGCGCCTCGGCGGCGTCGCGGTCCGCCTTGAAGTGGTCCTTGCCGCCGATCATGTAGTTGAACATGCGGTTCGGATGCGGCATCGAGGTGTCGATCTGCGGTGGTTCCCAGTTCGGCGCGAACTCCTGGTCCCAGGGCAGCTGCCCGTCCACCATGCTGATTGCCGCCTCCCCGATCCGTGCGCCGCCGCTTGGACACAACGCTTCGTCGGCCTGATCCGGCCGTCCGTTGAAAGAGTACGCCGACAGGCTGTATCACGGTACCTTTTGGCACTGCGCGCGAGCGCGCGCCGGAGTGTCAGTGTGCTCGCCCACCCGTTCGGCGGCGGCCGTTCGGCCGCACCGCGCGCGGCCGCGGAATGCCGGCCCCGGGTGGGGGGCCGGGGCCGGCTCCGCTCAACGGCCGCGCTCAGCGGCTGCCGCCGCGAGTGGATCAGGCCAGGTCGTCGAACTCGCCGTCCTTGGCGCCGGCCAGCAGGGCACTGATCTCGGCTCGGGTGTAGACCAGCGCGGGCCCGTCGGGGAAGCGCGAGTTGCGCATCGCGATCTGGTCCGGGCCGAGCAGCGCGAACTCGACGCACGCGCCCTGCGAGTTGCTGTGGCTGCTCTTGCGCCAGGCGGCGCCGGTCAGGTCGGCCGCCGGTATGCCGTTGTAGGGGGACTGGTCGTTCATGATCGCTCCCGGGTTTCTCGTAGCCCCGGCGGGAGGGTCGACGCGGAACTTTCCCGGTCGGCGGGGTCCCGCCGCGGCGGGTGTGGGGGTTGGTGGTTCTTCCGCCTGGGGCGTCGGACCTGCGCGCGGACGAGTCCGGTCCGTTGAGCGCGGTGGTCCTTTGACGGACATGCAGACGATACTGCCGATGCGAGTGCTGATGCACGTGCATTTGCAAATAATCAGGAAAGTTTGAGGAACGCGGGTATGGCGAATCGTGGCGTGGACCGCGAAACGCCGCGCCGACCCGCGGTGGCGCTGACGTGCGCCGGAGCGTGGACGGGCCGTCAGATGGCGCCGTCTTAGATCACGGTGCGTCAGTTTACCTAGCTGAAAGTCCGGAAAGAGTCCGGTGGAATTTCGAGGATCCGGGCGGCCGGGAGATCGTCACGGCCCGGGACGGGGACAGGACCGGGCGCGGTGCGGCGCCGGCCGACGCGGTATACCTGCGACTGCTGATACCGGTGAGCGGTTCTGAGTCGGCTGATATGAAAGTTTCACGCGCGCGCGCCGTCAAGGCGGCCCGCCGGTGTGTCCGGCAAGTGCGGCCGCGCTCGCCGCGCCATGCGGGGCGCGGTGGGGCGGCGGTGTCGTGACGGTGCGTCAGGGCTTGTCGAAGCGTGCCCAGACCACCTTGCCGCACGGCTCGTGGCTCCAGCCCCAGGCGGCCGACAGCGCCTCGACCAGCAACAGGCCGCGGCCCGACTCGGCGGTGTCGCCGGCCTGCTCCGGGGTGGGCGGCAGCGCGCTGCCGTCGGCCACCTTGCAGACCAGGCCTTCCCCGTCCAGGTCCAGGTCGAGGCGGATGACGGCGCCGGGCGAGACCCGGCGGTCGGCGCGCGCGTGCAGGAGCGCGTTGGTGATCAGCTCGCTGATCACCAGGTCGACGTCGTCGGCCAGGGCGGACATCCGCCACTCGGCCAGGGCGGCGTTGGCGAAGCGGCGCGCGGCCGCTGCGGACTGCGGTGCGGCCGGCAGGTCGAGACCGGCGGACCGCGGCGGCTCGTCGGCCGGGGAGCGGCCGGTTCGAGCTGACTCAGGCTGCGTAGACGTGGTGATGGACATGTGGGCGTCCGTGGGGTCGAGGCGGATGAGGCGACGACTGCGCGGGTGGTTCGTGCCGTTCCCGGCCTGGTCGTGGGTGGTACACGGTGCGGGGGAGCTCCGTTCGCGCGCCTGACGGAACCGGCGCGCGCCCGGTGTGAATCAGCATTCGCCCATTCTTCGGATTTAGCAAGGGCCGATGCAACTGCAAACGTAACGAATGCCGATGCACATGCATCGTAGCGCCGAGTGACGCCGTGTCACGCCCAGTCGCCCGAAGAAAACTTCTTTTCCGCGGTCGGGGGTGGCAGACTGACCTCACGCCGGATGCCGTCACGCTGCGTCCGCGACTCCGGACGCGGCGCCGTGTCCGGACCCGCGACCAGCGGGATCGGACGAAGCGGGACGCCGCGCGGCACGGCCGTCACGGCCCTGACGGGGAGAGGGAGCGGATGGACGGAGTCGGCGACAGTTCGACGGTGCGCCGCATACTCCTCGGCTCCCTGCTGCGGCGGCTGCGCGAGACCAAGGTCATCTCGATGCGCGAGGCCGGGTACCACATCCGGGCCACCGAGTCGAAGATCAGCCGCCTGGAGACGGGCAAGGTCTCGTTCAAGGAGCGCGACGTCCAGGACCTGCTGACCTTCTACGGGGTCGGCGAGGGAGCCGAGCGCGACCAGGTGCTCGACCTCGTGCGCGAGGCGAACGCGCAGGGCTGGTGGCACGGTTACGGCGAGGTGCTGCCGTCCTGGTTCGAGGCCTACATCGGCCTGGAGTCGGCCGCCTCGGTCGTGCGCATCTACGAGGTCCAGTTCATCCCCGGCCTGTTGCAGTGCCCGGAGTACATGGAGGCGGTGCTCGCCTCCAACCGCACGCAGAACGCCGCGGACACCAAGCGCCGCATGGAGCTGCGCAAGCGGCGCCAGATGGCGCTTGAGCGCCCGGGCGCGCCGGTGCTGTGGGTGGTGCTGGACGAGGCGGCGCTGCGCCGCCCGATCGGCGGCCCCGAGGTGATGGAGGCTCAGACCGCCTACCTGCTGCGCCAGGCCGAGCTGCCGAACGTGACGATCCAGCTGTTGCCCTACTCGGTCGGGGCGCACGCGGCGGAGGGCGGCGCGTTCACGCTGCTGCGGTTCGCCGAGGCCGACCTGCCCGACGTGGTCTACCTCGAACACCTGACGGGCGCTCAGTACATAGAGCGCCCCGACGACGTCGAGCAGTACGCGCGGGCGATGGACCGGATCTCGGTCGACGCGCTGCACCCCGAGAACACGCTCGAAGAGCTCAAGCGGATTCCGGCGCGCCGGGTGTAGTCGTAGCCCGTTCGGGTGACTTGTTCGGCGGAAGCAGGACGCCCTCGGGTGCACTCGGCCAGTTGATCGATCGTCAGTGTGGTCAGTTGCCAGTGCGGTCGGTTGTCAGTGCAGTCAATTGGCAGCGCGATCCGATCGTCGATGCGCTCTGATCATCGTATCGACGGCGGGTCAGTGTGCTGCGGACACGCACGGCTCCGCGGCGCACTCGACCGGAAGCGGCGCCGGCAGGGCGTCCCCGCCGAAGACCGCGCGCGTGGCCGGCTCGCCGCCGAGCGCGGCCAGCGCGAGCAGCACCGACCCGGCGGTCCACGTCGTCTTCTCCCGCGGCCAGATCGCCGAGTCGGCGTATACATAGCCGGTCCAGTACATCCCGTCGGTGTCCCTCAGACGCGCGCCCGCGTCCGTGAGCAGCCGACGCGCCTGTGCCTCGCGGCCGATCGCCCACAGCGCGATGGCCAACTCGCTGGTCTCGCCGCCGGTGACCCACGGATGGTCCTCGACGCAGCGCACCCCGAGCGACGGCACCACGAACCGGTCCCAGCCCCCGTCGATCCGCCGCAGCGCCGCCTCGCCGCGCAGCGCCGTGCCGAGCACCGGGTAGTACCAGTCCATCGAGTAGCGCTCCTTCGGCGCGAACCGCTCCGGGTGCGCGGTCAGCGCGTGGCCGAGCCGGGCCAGCGCCAGCTCCCACGCGGGCTGGTTCTCGCCGAGCGCGGTGGCCGCGGCGACGGCGCAGCGCAGCGCCTGGTACATCGAGCTGCAGCCGGTCAGCAGGGCCTCATCGCTGCGCGTGTTCCAGCGCACGGCGCCGTCCGAACGCTGATGCCGCAGCACGAATTCGACCGCCGCGACGATCGACGGCCACAGCTCGCTGAGAAACCGCCGGTCCGCGGTAGCCAGATAGTGGTGGTACACGCCGACGGCCGGATACGCGGCGAAGTTCGTCTCACACGTCGCGTCGACGACTTTAGACACGCCGTGCGGCGCGTCGGCGTAGTTGGCGTGCCAGGAGCCGTCGGCATTCTGCGAACGCGCGAGCCATAGATACGCGCGCCGGGCCGCTTCGTGTTCGCCCGCGGCGTCCAGGGCCATCGCCGACTCGACGTGGTCCCACGGGTCGAGCTTGTCGCCGGCGAACCAGGGCAGCGCGCCGTCCGGGCGCTGCAGGGCCTTGATCCCGCGCACGGTCCTGGCGATGCCCGGCGCGTCGACGACGCCGGCGGCCGCCAGATGCGCCGCGGTCATGCGCTCTTGGTCGCGTAGACGACCAGGCTCTTGCCGAGCACCGGATTGAGCAGCGCCTCACCGATCCGGGTCAGTTTGGGCGCCTTCATGATGTCCCAGACCAGGAGCTTGTGATAGGCCTTCACGGCCGACGAGTCCTCGTTGTCCACGCCGACCGCGCACTTAAGCCACCAATACGGCGCGTGCAACGCGTGTGCGTGGTGCGTCGCGTAAGGACGCAGCTGCTGTGCCTTGAGCCGGCCGAGTACCTGTGCGCGCTGGTAGATGCGGATGTGTCCACCCTCTACCTCGTGGTACGCGTCGGACAGCGCCCAGCACACCTTCTCGGGGAACCAGCGCGGCACGGTGACGGCTATCCGGCCGCCCGGTTTCAGCACCCTGTTCAGCTCGGCGAAGACCCGCGCGTCGTCGTGCAGGTGTTCGAGTACCTCCGCGGCGACCACGACGTCGAACGCGCCGTCGGGGAACGGCAGCTTGTATGCGTCACCGCGTACTGCGGCGGCCCGCGCGTCCGGCGGCACCTCTCCGGCTTCACGCATCGCCGCGAACATCGCGTTGACCGACTCCACCTCGGACATCGAATAGTCCAGCGCGACCACGTCGGCGCCCTTACGCAGCAGCGCGAAGGCGTGCCGTCCGCCGCCGCAGCCCAGGTCCAGCACTCGGTCGCCGGGCGAGACCGGGAACCGGTCGAAGTCGACGGTCAGCATGCGGGGGAGCCTTCCTTCGCGCGCGCGCGGGGGCGCCTCACCGGACATTTGCGTGTTCTGCGATCCGCACCCGGTAGCGTTCGGCCGTGGCCAGCGCCGCCGCGCGCCAGGTAAAGCGGGCCGCGGCGCGTTCCCGGGCCGCCGCGCCGAGCCGGGCGCGTAACGCCGGGTCGCCGAGCAGCCGGGTCAGCGCCGCGGCCAGCGCGGGAGCGTCACCGGGCGGGACCGCGAGCGTGGTCTCGCCGTCGGCGCCGGCCACTTCGGGGATCGCGCCGCCGGTCGTGGACACCAGCGCCAGCCCGACCGCCATCGCCTCGACCGCCGGCAGCGAGAAGCCCTCGTACAGCGACGGCACGCACGCGACCTCGGCCGAGCGCAGCAGGCCGATCAGCTCGTCCTCGCTGATCCCGGAGACGAAGCGGATGTGCCGGGCCAGCCCGTACCGGTCGATCGCCCGCGCGACCGCGCCGCCGGGCTTCGCGCCGCCGACCACGACCAGCTGCGCGTGGTCGAACTCCGCGCGCACCTTCGCGAACGCCTCGACCAGCACGGCCAGGCCCTTGAGCGGCGAGTCGGCGCTCGCGGTCGTCACGATCCGGCCGGGCACCTTAGGCGTGCCGGGCGAGGGCGAGAAACGCGCGACATCGGCACCGATCGGAATGACGCTGATGCGCTCCGGACGCACGCCCAGGTACTCGGTGATCTGTGCGGCCGAGGATAACGAGACTGTGATCACCTCAGGCAGCCTGCGCGCCACACGTGCCTGCATGTGCGTGAAGCCGTACCAGCGGCGCAGCGTGATCCGGCGCGTCCCGCGCGCCTCGGCGAGTTCGAGCCGCCGGTCGACCTGCACCGGGTGGTGGACGGTCGCGAGCGTGGGGAAGCCGAGGCCGGGCAGGCGCAGCAGTCCGGTGCCGAGGCTCTGGTTGTCGTGGACGATGTCGAAGTCGGCGCGCCGCGCGGCCAGGTGCCGGGCCGCGCGCAGCGAGAAGGTGCGCGGTTCGGGGAAGCCGGCGCTCCACATCGTGCCGACTTCCAGCAGGTCGATCAGGTCCCTGATCTCGGACCGGCGCGGCGTGCGGAACGGGTCGGGCTCGCGGTACAGGTCCAGGCTCGGCAGCGCGGTGAAGCCGACGGCCTCGTCCAGGACCGGGTACGGCTGTCCCGCCAGCACCTCGACCCGGTGGCCGAGCGCGGCCAGCTCGCGCGAGAGGTTGCGCGTGTACACGCCCTGCCCGCCGGAGAAGGGATTGCCCCGGTAGCAGAGCAGCGCGACGCGCAACGAGTCGGCGTCGGCCGCACCGTGGGCAGAGTTTGCAGCCATCCCGCGGTCGCTTTCAGCCGCGCGCCGGGCGCCGGACGGCCCGCCGTGTTCCACGTCCGACTCCCTGGGTGCCGCTGTGACGGATAGCTGCCACGGATGACGGTGGCGACTGACTGGGCGGCCATGCTACCAGGCGGTAACAAAGTGGCCGGGCCTGCCGGAAACGTATCAGCCGGCTGTTTCCACTGGTCAAGCGACGGCCACGGGACGGTCACGGGCAACGTCGTGCCGTCCGGTAAAGCGCCCGGGCCGTACGTAATGTGGCCGAGCCGACCTTAGCGGGTTGTCGGACCGTAGCGGGTTGTCGGACCGTGCGGTGATCACACCGCGGCGGCGGACGCCGACCGCGTGTCCGCGGCCTCCGGCGTGTGCTGCTCGATCCGCCGCAGCAGGTCGCGCAGCGTCTCGCGCTCGGCGTCGGTGAGCGCGCCCAGCGGCTCGGCGGCGAAGTCCAGGCCGGCCCACACCTCGGCGCTGAGCTTCTTGCCCTGCGCCGTCGCGGTGACCAGCTTGACCCGCCGGTCGGTCGGGCTCGGCTCGCGGGTGACCAGGCCGCGCGCGGTCAGCCGGTCGACCAGGCCGGTGATGTTGGACGGCTCGCAGCGCAGCACGGCGGCGATGCGGCTCATCGGCGCGGGCCCGTCCGAGACCACGTTGAGCAGCTTGGCCTGCACGCCGGTCAGCTCGTGCGCCTCGGCGGCGGCGTCGTACTCGGCGTAGAAGCGGGTGGACATGCCGGAGATCAGGGACAGGACCTCGCGGGTGACCGGATCGCGGCGCATGCGTCCAGCATAACCGGAAGGTTAAGTAAGTGAAATATTTGACGGGCTGGCGATCCGGGGACACAATACTTCATGAACTTAACTATCGCAGGACTGAAGTTTCGGGAGTGAAGCGATGCCATCCGCATCCGTACCCGCCGCCGCGGCGCCCGCCGCCGCGTCGACCACCACAGCGTCGACCACCACAGCGTCGACCACCACGTCCGCCACGGCGCTGACCGCGGCCGCGGTAAACGCCGCGGGTCCGTCTGGCGCCCGCGCCGAAGGGGCGCATCCGCGTCCCGGCGCGCTGCTCGGCGCGCTGACCCTGGCGATGCTGGCGTTCTCCGTCGTGCAGACCAGCATCGTGCCGATCCTGCCGGACCTGGCCGGGCGGTTCTCCTCCTCGGCGACCGACATCGCCTGGATGATGACCGCGAACCTGCTGGCCGCGGCGGTGTTCACCCCGCTGCTCGGCCGGATCGGCGACCTGCGCGGGCGAAAGCCGATGCTGCTGCTTTCGGTGGCCGGCGTGGTCGCGGGCTCGCTGCTGGCGATGCTCGGCGGCACGTTCGCGACCGTGCTGCTCGGCCGGGTGCTGATGGGCCTGGGCGGCGGCGTGCTGCCGCTGGCCATCGCGATCGTGCGCGACGAACTGCCGCGGGAGCGGGTGACCGGCGGCGTCGCTCTGGTGTCCGCCTCGCTCGGCGTCGGCTCCGGCCTCGGCCTGGTCGCGACCGGCCTGGTCATGGAGCACGGCGGGTACCGCGACGTGTTCGCCATGGGCCTGGGCCTGGCGGCGCTCGCGTTCGCGGCGGTGCTGTTCGCCGTGCGGCGCGACCCGGTGGTCGACCGCGCCGGCGGCGCCGACCCGCTCGGCGCGCTGCTGCTGGCCGGCTGGCTGGTGACGCTGCTGCTCGCGGTGAGCGAGGGGGCCGCGTGGGGCTGGGGCACCGCGTCGATCATCGCCCTGTTCGCGGCGGCCGTCGCGCTGCTGGCGGCCTGGATCGCGGCCGAACTGCGCGTCAGCCACCCGCTGGTGGACGTCAGGATCCTGGCGAAGCCGGTGGTGGCGGTGACCAACCTGTCCGCGATGCTGATCGGCTTCGCGATGTACGCCTCGTTCGCGCTGCTGTCCGACTTCACCCAGACGCCGTCGGCCGTCGGCTACGGCTTCGGCGCGAGCGTGCTGCACGCCGGCGTCCTGCTGCTGCCCTCCGCGATCGGCTCGTTCCTCGGCGCACCGCTGGGCGCGAAGCTGATCGGCCGGTTCGGTCCGCGCCTGCCGCTGATCGCCGGCGGCCTGCTGGCCGGCCTCGCGCTGGTCGCGCTGGCGGCCCGACACGGCGCGCAGGTCGACGTGTACGCGGCGAGCGGCGTGATGGGCCTGGGCATCGGCCTGGCCTACGCCGCGATGCCCGCACTGATCAACAGCGCCGTCCCGGCCGGGCAGTCCGGCGTGGCCAACGGCATGAACGCGGTCCTGCGCACGGTCGGCGGCGCGGTCGGCACGGCGGTCGCCACCGCGATCCTGACCGGCAGCCTGATCCCGCGGAAACTGCTGGCCGGCACCGCGCTGGCCGGCCAGCAGCTGCCGACCGCCGACGCGTACCGCAACGCTTTCGCGGTGGCGGGCATCCTCGCGCTGGGCGCCGGGATCGTGCCGCTGCTGCTGCGAGTCCGCCGCTCCGTCGGCGTAGCATCGCAGGACACGGCGGACGTGGCCGTCGATGTCGATGTCGATGTCGATGTCGACGTGGAAGTGGACGTCGCGCGCGTCCGCGAGAGCGAACTGGTGTGACAGCCGAGAGCTAAGGATGTGCCGGCATGCTTGCTGCACTGGTGCGGCAGGGCGGGCAGGAGCGCACGGAGATCCGGGCGGACGTGGCGACGCGTCCGCTCGGCCCGTTTGACGTGCGGATCCGCATCAAGGCGAGCGGCGTGTGCCACTCCGACCTGTCGGCGATGGCGGGCGTGCTGCCGAACAAGAAGCCGTTCGTCCTGGGCCACGAGGGCGCCGGCGAACTGGTCGAGGTCGGCGACCAGGTGCCGCGCGAGCTCGCGGCGGGCGGCCACGTGATCGTCTGCTGGATCCCGGCCTGCGGGCACTGCGCCGACTGCCAGGGCGGCCAGGCGAATCTGTGCACCGAACTGTTCGCCAAGACCGCGCGCGAAGCGAACTTCGTGCTCGAAGGCCGGCCCCTGTTCGGCATGGTCGGCACCGGCACGATGGCGCAGGAGGTCGTCGTCCCCTGGCAGTGCGCGGTCCCCGTCGCCGACGACGTCCCCTTCGACGTGGCGGCCCTGATCGGCTGCGGTGTGACCACCGGCGTCGGCGCCGTGCTCAACACGGCGAAGGTGACGCCCGGCTCTACGGTCGCCGTCATCGGCTGCGGCGGCGTGGGGGTGGCGGCGATTCAGGGCGCGAAGATCGCCGGGGCGGCCGACGTCGTCGCGGTGGACCCGAGCGAGCGCAAGCGCGCGCTCGTAGCCGGGTTCGGCGCCACGATGGCGATCGGTCCGGACGAGGCGAAAGCCGCCGCCGACCAGGTCACCGGCGGCCGCGGCTTCGACTACGTCTTCGAATGCGTAGGTAAAGCCGCCCTGGTCAGGCAGGCCTACGACCTCACCCGACGCGGCGGCACGGTCGTGGTGGTGGGCGCCGGCGGACGCGACGACGTCGTCTCGTTCTCGATGGCAGAGCTTTTCTACGACAACAAGCGCATCCTGTCCACGATGTACGGCGGCGGCGACGTGCGCGCGGAGTACGGCAGGCTCGTGCGGCTGTGGCGCGCCGGACGGCTGCACCTGGAGTCGATGGTCACCGCGCGTATGCCCCTCGAGCGTATCGACGAGGCCTTAGACCTGATGCGCTCCGGCGAGGCGATCCGCACCGTCATCGAGTTCTAACCCGGCTCCGGAAACAGGCAGGGCGCGTTCCGGGAGCGTGCAGCAGCGTGGACGGGCGCGACGTCAAAGGGCCGGGCGCGGTCCAGCCAGGCCGCGCCAGGGCTCAGGACTCGTAGGCGGCGGCTCGTAAGCGGGCGAATTCCTCGGCCAGCGCGGTCGGCGTCCAGTGCGCGTTGAGGCCGCTCGGGTTCGGCAGGACCCAGACCCGGCTGTGCGCGATCGGCTCGTCCTGGCGGCCGACCGCGGCGTGTCTGCCGCCGAACGCCGTCCGGTAAGCGCCGATGCCGAGGATCGCGACCCAGCGGGGGCGGTACGCCTCGACCTTCGCCGCGAGCAGCGCGCCGCCCTCGCGGATCTCGTCGGCGGTGAGCTCGTCGGCGCGCGCGGTGGCCCTGGCCGCGACATTGCTGACGCCGAGGCCGAGGTCGAGCAACTGCTCCTGCTCGTACGGACCGAGGAGGGCGGGCGTGAAGCCCGAGGCGTACAGCGCGGGCCAGAAGCGGTTGCCCGGACGGGCGAAATGGCGTCCGACGGCGGCGGACCACAGTCCCGGGTTGATGCCGCAGAACAGGACCCGAAGATCCGGCTTGAGCACGTCGGGGATCGTCGTGCCGCGGGCGGCGGCCATCTCGGCGGCTGACGGCTTCGGGTGGGCGGCACGGGCGGTCATCCGCCCATCCTGGCACTCGCGGCCGTAGCATCTCCCCATGCCAACGCTCGCCGACGTCGTGGGGATACTCGAAGGCGCCTACGACCCGCGCTGGGCCGAGTCCTGGGACGCGGTCGGGCTGGTGTGCGGCGACCCGTCGGCGTCGGTGCGCAAGGTGCTGTTCGCGGTCGATCCCGTGGACGCCGTGATCGACGAGGCGATCGGGTGGGGCGCCGATTTATTGGTCACGCACCATCCGCTGCTGCTCAAGCCGGTGCACGGGGTGGCGGCGACGACGTTCAAGGGCCGGTCGGTACACCGTCTGATCACGCACGGCGTCGCGCTGTTCACCGCGCATACCAACGCGGACCTCGCGCGTCCCGGCGTGTCCGACGCGCTCGCCCGGGTGCTCGACCTGGCCGTGATCGGGCCGATCCTGCCCATGCCGGACGCGCCGCAGCGCGGGCTCGGGCGGTTCGGGGTGCTGTCCGAAGCCGAGCCGTTGCGGCGTTTCGCGCAGCGGGTCGCCACCGCGCTGCCGCCGACGGCGGCCGGGGTGCGGGTCGCCGGTGATCCCCAGGAGCCGGTGCGTCTGGTCGCGGTGTGCGGGGGAGCGGGCGACGACCGCGCGCTGCTGGCGGCGGTCCGGGCGGCCGGGGCCGACGCGTATGTGACCGCTGACCTGCGCCATCACCCGGCGTCTGAGGCGCTGGAGGCCGGCTCGTTCGGGGCGCCGGGCGCCGGGCCGGCGCTCGTGGACGTGGCGCACTGGGCCAGCGAGTGGCCGTGGCT
>JBOHCW010000021.1:0-12263 GCA_050725375.1 Actinocrinis sp.
GCGGTCGCGGTGGCCGCGGCCGACGTCGCCGCGTTGCGCGGCTCGTCGTCGCGCCAGTCGTAGGCGTCCTGCAGCGCGCGCCGCGCGCGTGCTCGGGCGTCGCCGGCGTCGCCGTCCGTCCTGGCGCTGTCGTCGTACTCGTACATCGTGTCCCGTCCCTGGCCAGAGGTGAGTGACTACTACTGGCGGATGGTCGTTCTCCGTCGCTGGGTACGGACACGCCCGGCTTGTGGCCGACAACGCGGTCCTGATCGGATTCCGGCCGGCGGCTGGGTGCGGCCACCGATACTCGGAAGTCCTAGCAAACGACGGTACCGGCCCTCGGCGCCGTTGTCCCGCATTTTGCTCGGACGTCCTACTATTTGAGACGGATCGTGCCACCGCCGACACTCTCCGCTGCGGCGCCGGCGGATGGCTAACGTGTGGACGAAGTGCGGGGACGAAGTGCGGGGACCAAACAGCCCCGCCTGGAGTGACCGGACGGGGCTGTGCGGACGGGGCTGTACGGCAGGTCTCGTCACGCGTAGAGCGTCGTTACGCGTGCGGCGTCACGCTACGGCAGCGACACCGCGCGGCCCCAGGAGGCGCCGACCGCGTCGGCGATCTCGGCCATCACCTCGGCCGGAATCGCGGAGTCCACGGTCAGGGCCACCAGCGTCTCGCCGCCCTTCGCCGAGCGGGAGACCTGCATGCCGGCGATGTTGATGTTGGACTCGCCCAGCAGCCCGCCGATCAGGCCCACCACGCCGGGCCGGTCGACGTACTGGAAGAAGGCCGAGTGCTCGGACAGCGCCAGGTCCACGGTGAAGCCGTTGATGTCGACGATCTTCTCGGCGAACTTCGGCCCGGACAGCGTGCCGGAGACCGAGACCGCCTCGCCGCTGGCCAGCGTGCCGCGCACGGTGACCACGTTGCGGTAGTCCGGGGACTCGGAGGTGGTGGTCAGCCGCACTTCCAGGCCGCGCTCCTGCGCCAGCAGCGGCGCGTTGACATAAGAGACCGAGCCCTCGACGACGTCGGCGAACACGCCCTTGAGCGCGGACAGCTCCAGCACCTTCACGTCGTGCTGGGTGATCTCGCCGGCCACCACCACGTCCAGCTGCTGCGCGCCGCCGCCGGCCAGCCCGGTGAACAGCCGGCCCAGGTTCTCGGCCAGCGGCAGGCCGGGGCGCACGTCCTCGGCGATGGTGCCGCCCTGCACGTTGACCGCGTCCGGGACCAGCTCGCCGGCCAGCGCCTGGCGCACCGAGCGGGCCACCGCGACGCCGGCCTTCTCCTGCGCCTCGCCGGTGGAGGCGCCCAGGTGCGGGGTCACCACGACCGAGTCCAGCTCGAACAGCGGCGAGTCGGTGCACGGCTCCTTGGCGTACACGTCGATGCCGGCGCCGGCCACCCGGCCCTCCTTGATCGCCGCGGCCAGCGCCGCCTCGTCGACCAGCCCGCCGCGCGCCACGTTCACGATGCGCACGGTCGGTTTGACCTTGCGCAGCGCCTCCTCGCCGATCAGCCCGATCGTCTCGGGGGTCTTCGGCATGTGCACGGTGATGAAGTCCGAGGCGGCCAGCAGTTCGTCGAGGGTGACCAGCTTGGCGCCGATCTGCGCGGCCTTGCCGGCCTGCACGTACGGGTCGTAGGCCAGCAGCTTCACGCCGAAGGGCAGCAGCCGCGCGGCCACCAGCGCGCCGATCTTGCCGAGGCCGACGATGCCGACGGTCTTCTCGTCCAGCTCGATGCCGGCGTACTTCGAGCGCGCCCACTTGCCGCCCTTGAGCGCGGCGTTCGCGCTGGCCACGTTGCGCGCGCTGGCCAGGATCAGCGCGACGGTCAGCTCGGCGGCCGAGGTGATGTTCGAGGTCGGCGCGTTGACCACCATCACCCCGGCCTTGGTGGCCGCGGCGATGTCCACGTTGTCCAGTCCCACCCCGGCGCGGGCGATCACCCGCAGCTTCTTGGCGGCGGCGACCGCCTCGGCGTCGACCTGGGTGGCGGAGCGCACCAGGATGGCGTCCACCTCGGCGATGGCCGGCAGCAGCTGGGCGCGGTCCGCCCCGTCGCAGTACCGGACCTCGAAGTCGGGGCCGAGCGCTTCGACGGTGGCGGGGCTGAGCTCTTCGGCGATGAGAACCACGGGCTTGGGCACGGGGGGATTCCTCCGGAAGATCCGTCAGGGGGAGTATCGGAGACTGGCCCGGTGTCCACGACGCTGTGGTCCTGGCAGGAAACGTGCAACGGCGGCCGCACGGCTGCGTTGACGGCGACTGCGTTGGCGGCAGTTGTGTTAACGGCAGATGTCCTGTGGCTGCTTACCGGCCATGGTACAGATTCGGCGGCGAGAATCGAGCCCCGAAACCCGGACAAAACGATCAGCCTGGACCGGCGCGGGTCACGGTGCGGACACGAACCGCGATCTTCCAGCATGTGGACGCTCGGCGGGACCGGGCCGCCGAGCCGGACCCGTGCCGGCCTCAGGCGGCCTTGAGACCCCGGACTCAGGCGGCCTTGAGACCCCATTGCTGGATGTCG
Organism: Actinocrinis sp.; assembly: GCA_050725375.1. Taxonomy (GTDB): domain Bacteria; phylum Actinomycetota; class Actinomycetes; order Streptomycetales; family Catenulisporaceae; genus Actinocrinis. Next base: position 2,524 of record JBOHCW010000021.1, read on the forward strand.
TACATCGGACCGGCCTGGCCGCCGCTGTCGCGCACGTTGCCCAGCCGCGGCGAGAAGGCGACCAGGGTCGGGCGCTGGTAGAGCGGCAGCGTGTACGCGTCCTGACTGAGCTGCGCGTCGGCCTTGTCCAGATCGGCCGCCGCGGCTTTCGGGTCGGTCGCCGAGACCGCGGCGTCGAGCCAGCCGTCGACCTTCGGGTTCGAATACCCGCCGAAGTTGTCCGCGCCGCCGGTCGTGTAAAGCGCCTGGTTCGCAGAGGCGGGGAACGCGGTCGCGTTCCAGTCGAACAGCACGATGTCGTAGCCGGTCGCGCCGGAGGACGCGGCCGCGCTCTGCGCGCCCTGCGTCAGCGTCGCGCCGAGATCGGCGGTCGGCGAGACCCGGACGGTGACGCCGAGCCTGGCCAGGTCCGCGGCGAACAGGTCGCTCTCGTCCCGGCGGACCGCGTCGCCGAGTTCGTACTTCATCGACAGCGCGGGCACGGCCGTGCCGTCCGGCGCGGCCAGCTTCCCGCCGAGCGCCGCGCCCTTGAAGCCGGCGTCGGCCAGTTCCCCGCGGGCCTTCGCGACGTCGCCGGTGCCGAGGCCGTACGCGGCCACGTCGTCGCGGTAGCCGGACTGGTTGTGCAGGAACATCCGGCTGTCCAGCGTGCTCGCGCTCGGCTGCACCGCCTGCACGGTCTTGCCCAGCACGTCGGCGCGGTCGTAAGCGGTGAACATCGCGGTGCGCAGCGTCCGGCTCCAGTCCCTGCCGCCGAGCGCGGCGGTGCGCAGGTTGAAGTCGATGTGCTCGAACTGCATGCCCGAGTCGATGTGGTAGGTGACCGCGCTGCCCATGCTCTTGAACTGGTTCACCAGCGCGGCGGCCGGCTGCGCGGACAGTCCGTCGACGATCCGCTGCTTGAGCGCCGCGGCGGCCTCGGTCGCGTTCGGGATCGCGCGGAAGTAGACCTGGTCCAGTTTCGCGGCCGCGCCGTCGTACTTCACGTTGCGGCGCAGCGCGATCGTCATTCCGTCCGGCGTCACGGACGCGAGTTCGAACGGACCGCCGGACACGGCCGGCCGGTTCGCGGCGAACCAGGCGAACGAGGCCGCGTCGGAGCCGTGCCGCGCGGCGACGTGCGCCGGGTAGAGCGCGCGGAACAGCGACCTCCAGTCGCCGAACGGGGTGGTGAACACGACGGTCACGGTCTTGCCGCCGCCCGAGCCGGTCACCGCCTTGATCCGGTCATAACCGGCCGTGGACGAGGCGTCGATCGCAGGGTTCGAACCGTTCTGCACCCGCCAGGCGTACGCGAAGTCGGCGGCGGTGATCGGCGTGCCGTCCGACCACGAGGCGTCGGGCTTGATCCGGTACACGACGGTCTGCGGGTTCGTACTCGTCCGCGTCACGCTCGCGAGCAGATCAGAGTTCATCGTCACCGTGTAGGACGGGTTCACGGTGAACGCGCTCGGGTACACGCCGCCGAGTACCTGCCGGCCGTCCGCGGTGTCCCCGGCGCCCGACATCAGGTTCCAGTCGGCGATCGGGTTGGCGATCGCCCAGGTCGCCTTGCCGCCGGTCTGCACGTTCGCGCTGTTGTACGTGTCGGCCGCCGAGGTGCCGGCCAGGTCGGTGTCGGCGGACACCGGGCCGGCGCCGGACCCGCAGCCGGACAGCGCGAGCGCGAGCCCGACCGCTCCGGCCGTGCTCCGGACGAACGTGCCCCAGGCGCTGCCGCGCCGCCTGCCGCGCCGCCGCGTGCCGTTCGTCCCGGTACCGGTCCCGGCCATGCGAACCCCTTCGCCGTCGTCGGTCGCTCGAAGAGAGCCGTCCACGACGACAAACTAGGACGAAAGGCACGCACGCGCCTGTTACACGCACGCGTATGCGGCCAGACGTGTGACGGCGCGTCGGCTGTTAACCGACGCGCCGTCAGGTGACGCGGTGGGGCTGAGAGGGCGTGCCCAGGGACCGATCAGGCGTCGGTCTCGACCCAGGACATCAGCTTGCGCAGTCGCTTGCCGACCTGCTCGACCGGGTGGTTGACGGTCGCCTCGTAGTACTTCTTGTACTCCGGCAGGCCGTTGTCGTACTCGGCGATCCACTCGCGGGTGAACTGGCCGGACTGGATCTCGGCCAGCACCTTCTTCATCTCGGCGCGGGTGGCCTCGTTGATGATGCGCGGGCCGGTCTTGTAGCCGCCCCACTCCGCGGTCTCCGAGATCGACCAGTTCATCTTCTGCAGGCCGCCCTCGTAGATCAGGTCCACGATCAGCTTGAGCTCGTGCATGCACTCGAAGAAGGCGATCTCCGGCTCGTAGCCGGCCTCGGTCAGTGTCTCGAACCCGGCCTTGACCAGCTCCTCCACGCCGCCGCACAGCACGACCTGCTCGCCGAACAGGTCGGTTTCGGTCTCGTCCTTGAAGGTCGTCTTGATGACGCCGGCGCGGGTGCCGCCGATGCCCTTCGCGTAGGACAGCGCGAGCTCCTGCGCCTTGCCGGAGGCGTCCTGCTCGACCGCGATCAGGCACGGCACGCCGAAGCCGTCGTTGAACTGGCGGCGCACCAGGTGGCCCGGACCCTTGGGCGCGACCATCGCCACGTCCACGTTGGCGGGGGGCTTGATCAGGCCATAGCGGATGTTCAGGCCGTGGCCGAACATGATCGCGTCGCCGTCGGCCAGGTTCGGCAGCACGGACTCCTCGTAGACCTGGCGCTGTACCGGGTCCGGCACCAGGATCATGATCACGTCGGCCTCTTCGCAGGCCTCGGCGGCGGTGACCACCCGAAGTCCCTGCTCCTGGGCCTTGGCCCGCGACTTCGAGGTCTCCGGCAGGCCGACCCGCACGTCCACGCCCGAGTCGCGCAGCGAGAGCGCGTGCGCGTGACCCTGCGAACCGTAGCCCAGGACGGCGACGTGCCGGTTCTGGATGACCGAGAGGTCGGCGTCGTCGTCGTAGAACATCTCAACTGCCATGGTGACTTTCCGCGTCTTTCTCTTCGGAAGGGCGCCGCCCCGTGTGAGGGCGCACGCGCGTTTGTGCCGCTAGGCTGCGCGCTCGACTGAACGCAGCGTACGGTCGGTGATGGAGCGCGGGCCGCGCCCTATGGCGACCATGCCCGACTGGACCAGCTCCTTGACCCCGAAGGGTTCCAGGACCCGCAGCATCGCCTCCAGCTTCGGCCAGTCCCCGGTGGCCTCGACCACCACCGAGTCCACCGACACGTCCACCACCCGGGCGCCGAACGGCTCGACGGTGGCCAGCACCTGGTGGCGCTCGGCGGCGTCGGCCCGGACCTTGACCAGGATCAGCTCGCGGCGCACCGAGGCGCCGGCTTCGAGCTCCACGATCTTGAGCACGTTGACCAGCTTGTTCAGCTGTTTGGTCACCTGCTCCAGCGGGTGGTCCTCGACGTTGACCACCAGGGTGATCCGGGAGATCTCGGCGTACTCGGTCGGTCCGACGGCGAGCGACTCGATGTTGAAGCCGCGCCGGGAGAACAGGGCCGAGACCCGGGCCAGGACACCGGGCTTGTTCTCGACCAGCACCGAGAGCGTGTGGGTCTGGCCGGCGTGGCCTCCGCTGTGCGCGGCGTGGTTCTGGATACTCATCGCTCGCTCCTCACTGCTCGCCGTCACCGCTGTGGTCATTCATCGTCGGCTCCGTCGAAGTCCGGACGCTGGCCGCGGGCGGCCAGGATCTCGTCGTTGGACACCCCGGCCGGGACCATCGGCCACACCATCGCGTCCTGGTGCACCACGAAGTCCACCACGACCGGCGCGTCGTTGATCGCCATGGCCTTCTCGATGGTCGCGTCGACCTGGTCCGCGGAATCGCAGCGCAGCCCGACGCAGCCGTACGCGTCGGCCAGCTTCACGAAGTCCGGGATGCGCCGCGTGTCGCCGGGCGCCGCGCCGCCGGCCAGGGTGGTGTTCGAGTAGCGCTGGTTGTAGAACAGCGTCTGCCACTGGCGCACCATGCCGAGCGTGCCGTTGTTGATGATCGCGACCTTGATCGGGATGTCGTTGATCGCGCAGGTGGCCAGCTCCTGGTTGGTCATCTGGAAGCAGCCGTCGCCGTCGATCGCCCACACGGTGGCGTCCGGGCGGCCGACCTTGGCGCCCATCGCGGCCGGCACCGCGTAACCCATCGTGCCCGCGCCGCCGGAGTTGAGGAACGTGTTCGGCAGCTCGTAGTTGATGAACTGCGCCGCCCACATCTGGTGCTGGCCGACGCCGGCCGCGATCAGCGCCTCGGGTCCGGCGATCTTGCCGATCCGCTCGATCACGAACTGCGGGGCCAGCGAGCCCTTCACCGTCTCGTACCCGAGCGGGTAGTTGGTGCGCCAGGTCTCCAGCGAGCTCCACCAGGCGGCGTAGTCGCCGACCCGGCCGGCCGCGTGCTCGGCGCGCACCGCCGCGGCCAGGTCGGTGATGACCTCCGCGCAGTCGCCCACGATCGGCACGTCGGCGATCCGGTTCTTGGAGATCTCCGCCGGGTCGATGTCGGCGTGCACGACCTTCGCCTCGGGCGCGAACGAGGACAGCTTGCCGGTCACCCGGTCGTCGAACCGCGCGCCGAGCGCGATGATCAGGTCGGACTTCTGCAGCGCGGTGACCGCGGCGACCGTGCCGTGCATGCCGGGCATCCCGAGGTGCAGCGGGTGGCTGTCCGGGAAGGCGCCGCGCGCCATCAGGGTCGTGACGACCGGTGCGCCGGTCAGCTCGGCCAGGGCGCGCAGCTGCGCGGTGGCGCGGGCCTTGAGCACGCCGCCGCCCACGTACAGCACCGGCCGCTTGGACTCGGCGATCATCCGGGCCGCCTCGCGGATCTGCTTGGCGTGCGGCTTGGAGACCGGCCGGTAGCCGGGCAGGTCCATCTCGACCGGCCAGCGGAACGTCGTCGGGCTCTGCATCGCGTCCTTGGCGATGTCCACCAGGACCGGCCCGGGCCGGCCGGTGGAGGCGATGTGGAAGGCCTCGGCGATGGTGCGCGCGATGTCCTGCGGCCGGGTGATCAGGAAGTTGTGCTTGGTGATCGGCATCGTGATGCCGCAGATGTCCGCCTCCTGGAAGGCGTCGGTGCCGATGGACGCGGCGTTGACCTGCCCGGTGATCGCGACGATCGGGACCGAGTCCATGTGCGCGTCGGCGATCGGGGTGACCAGGTTGGTCGCGCCCGGTCCCGAGGTGGCCATGCAGACGCCGACCCGGCCGGTGGCCTGCGCGTAACCGGTGGCGGCGTGCCCGGCGCCCTGCTCGTGCCGCACCAGGATGTGCCGGACCCGGTCAGAGTCGAGCAACGGGTCGTAGGCCGGCAGGATCGCGCCGCCGGGGTAGCCGAAGATGGTGTCGACGCCCGATTCCTCAAGGGCGCGGATCAGTGCCTGCGCGCCCGAAACCGGGGTACCCGCGGCCGCGGGGCGCGGCGAGCCGTGGCTGTGTGTCTGAGGACCCGGTGCCGCCGCTCTGGCCTGCTCGGTCATGGTCTGGACTTCTCTCGCTCGGTCCGGGCCGCCGCCCGGTACGCAACTTCTGGGCCAACAAAAAATCCCCCGGCCCGTCAGGGCAATCGAGGGATGCGCGCTGGCGTGGAGCCCGGAGGCTTTCAGCCGGCGCGCTGGCCGAGTACGAGCTCGCGTAGGGGGATGGCAATCCGCATGGACAAGACACTCTCGCGCGGGGCCGGGCCCCGTCAAGCGCACCCGGGCCGCGTCTCGTCATCCGGACATCGCGATCTCACCGGTTCCGGTCCCGCCGCCGTTCAGCCGGCCTTCGGCGGAGTGGGCGGAGTGGGCAGGGTGGGCGGAGTGGGCAGAGTGTCCATTGCCGACGCGTCCGGCGTTGAGTTGGCCGGAGTCGAATTGCCCAGAGTCGGATTGCCCGGAGCCGAACTGGCCGGAGCCGAATTGCGGACCGTGGATGACGACGCGCCCCTTGCCGCCCGCCTTCGCCTCATACATCGCCAGATCGGCCTCACGCATCAGTTCCGCGGCGCTCGCACCGGCCCGCCAGAATGCGACCCCGATCGACGCGCCGACCACGAACCGGGCGCCGAGCAGCAGGTACGGCCTGGTCAGCGCGCTGTGCAGCCGGGCGGCCACCTCGTGCGCGGCGTAACCGTCCGGGCCGCACTCCACCAGCGCGGCGAATTCGTCGCCGCCGAACCGGGCGACCGTGTCATCCGCCCGCACCGAGCCGCGCAGCCGTGCCGCGACCTCGGTCAGCAGCGCGTCACCCGCCGCGTGTCCGCCCGCGTCGTTGACCGCCTTGAACCAGTCCAGGTCCAGGAAGACGACCGCGACCGGACGGTCCGCGACAGAACTCTGCGAGAGTGCGCGTTCCAGCCGGTCGGCGAACAGCGCGCGGTTCGGCAGGCCGGTCAACGAGTCGTGATACGCGTTGTAGGCGAGTTGCTGCTGCAGTGCGACGCGGTCGCTCACGTCGCGGCAGGTGAACACGAGGCCGCCGCGGTGCCTGGTGAGCGTGCACTCGGCGTGCCGCCACAGCGCTATCCCGCCGTCGAGCGGCAGCGGCTGCGCGGCGCGCACCCGGCAGTCGATCGCGGCCGACACGGCGTGCCCGGTCAGGAACCGCTGGATCGCGCGCGCGACGGCGCGCCGGTCGTCCGGGTGCACGAGCCGGTAGAGGGACGTGCCGGCGAGCGTGTCGGGTTCGTACCCGAACACGTGCAGCACGGCCGGCGAGACGTAGCCGAGCCAGCCGCTCGGGTCCACGGTCATGATCACGTCGCTGGAGCCCTGGACCAGCGAGCGGAAGTGGTCCTCGCGGATGATCAGCTGCCGGTTGAGCCGCTGGTTCTCCAGCAGCGTCATGCCCTGCCGCACCACCAGCGCGGCGAGCACCGCGACCCCTGCCGCCAGCAGCGCCGGGTGCACGCGGTGGTCGTCGGAGAGCCCGTCGACCATGATCCCGGCCAGGCAGATGCAGCCGGCCAGGTACGGAAGCAGCAGCCCGAGCACGACCAGCGAGCGGCGGGTGCCCGCGACGATCGAGGTGTGGAACCAGTGCCGCGCGCGGTGCCGCTGCGCGCCGCGGGTCCACACGCTCATCCACGGCGCGACCACCAGCAGGAGGTAGCCGAAGAACCAGCCGGAGTCGAGCAGTTCGCCGGACGCGTACGCGGCGCGCACCGACGGTACCGTCCAGATGCCGTCGCAGACCACGATGACCGAGTAGCCGGCCACCAGCGTCGCCATCGACGCGCCGTCGCGACTTGCCCCGCGGAACCGCAGCGAAAGCACCAGGCTGACCAGCAGGATGTCGAAGACGGGGTAGGCCAGGCTGAGCGCGACGCGCGGCGTCGAGGTGCCGTCGGCGCCCGCGTCCTGGGCCAGCGCGACCGCCCAGCCGCCGGTGAACAGCGCCCCGGCGATCATCACGCCGTCCAGCAGCATCTTCAGCCAGCCGAGCGCCGATCCGGGCCCGCGGTAGTGCATCAGCGTGCCCGCCATCGCGAACGGCGCGAAGAACAGGAACATCCAGTCGGCGACCGACGGCGAGGGCGGCGTGCTCTTGAGCACGACCTCGTACCAGCCCCAGACCGCGTTGCCGAGCCCGGCGACCAGCGCGGACGCGGCGAACAGCAGCCAGGACACCCGCAGCCGCCGGCGTGCGACCAGTGCCCGCCAGGCGCAGGAGAGCGCCGCCAGCGCGCCGACCGCGGAAAGCCCGAAGTCGCCCATGAGGTCGGCGAGCGTATAGGCGCCGCCCTCGCCCGGGTGCGGCGGCGAGCCCCAGTGCAGCACCGACCCGGCGGTGTAGGCAGCGGCGAGCACTACGACGGCGGCGAGGGCGACAGCCACCCGGGTGGTACCCGCCTGGCGGTTCTGGTTGGCGGCCATCGTCCCGGTGAAGACTCCGGTTCTGGGTCGGATCGGGGTTCTGGGTCGGATCGGCGCTGGGTCGGATCGGCGTTCGGCGCGATGTCCGGTCCTACGGCGCAGGACCCTGGTTCCTGCGAAGAGCCTGGAAGGCGGCTCTTCACTGTACGACACACGGCGGCGACCCTGCGTAGCGATTCGGGAATCCGGGTGGCCTTTCATCAGAACGGGCGCCGCAGCGCAACCAATCGCCGCGTGGATCGTCGGCCGCGACGGCGGTGACCGGCGGCGACGCACATACGGCCGAGTTTCAGACATCGAACCCGGGCTTGATCGGATCGTTGCCGTAAATCCAGCGCTGTACACGCCCGCACGGGTGTATGAATATGTGGCCATCGGGCGGGGAGCTCGGGGAGCACATCGAATCTGCACATTTTCAGGGAGGGGCGGGGTGGGCGACAGCTCGGTGCCTTCGGCACCGCCGGAACCCCCGGACCGACCGGCCGCGGACGCATCCGCGCCGGTCACGCGAGGTACGGAAGACACGTCGCCGGAGCACAATCCGGCAGCCGACCAGAGTACGACCTCTGACGGGGCGACACTCAATCAGGACCCTGTAACCCTGGGTCGACCCACTGTGGCGGATCACGCTCCGGCGCGGGAGCAGGCTCAGACTTCTGACGCGACGTCAGTTTCCGAGCCCGGAGTTTCCGGGCAGCCGGGAGTTTCCGCGCCGGACACATTCACGTCACCGGCCGCGTTCGCGCAGCAGCCGGGGTTCGAACCGCAGTACCCGTACGTGGGGCCGGAATTCCTGCCCCCGGCCCAACTCACGCCACCGCCGAAGCGGCGCAACCGCGCGGTGATCGGGACCGCGATCGGCGTGGCGTACCTGGTGCTGGCCGCCGGAACCGCGACGGCGGTGGTCGTCACTGGTTCCCCGGCGCCGGTCGACGTCGCGGCGCTGGCGTCGGCCTCGACGTCGGCCTCGGCGGGCGAGACCACGTCGAGCAAGCCCTCTGCGACGCCGGCCACCACGTCCGCGCCGCCGTCGCCGAGTGCGTCGCCGAGCCCGAAGTCGACCGTCACCGGTTCGGTGCGCAACGGGACGCACCGCGGTGACCTGCGGTACTTCCTGGTGCCGCCGCCAGGTGGGCCCAGCTCCGTGCAGGGCGCGCCGGACGGCACGCTGCAGGACCTGACCGCCGTGCTGGTGAACTACGGCGGCTCGTCCGACGCCAAGTCGGCACTTCAGCAGGGCGGCTTCAAGAAGGGCGCGACCCGCGTCTACCAGGACAGCGCACTTGGCGCGAACGTGGAGATCGACCTGATCCAGTTCAACTCGAGCACCGGCGCCGACAACTGGCTCCAGGGCTTCTACCTGGGCGGCTCCGGCTGGACCTCGTTCTCGGTGCCGGGCGAGTCGAACGCCAAGGCGCGGGAGAAGAAGGCCGACGGGCTCGACAACCTGATCGGCGTCTACTACCAGGGCGACACGTTCTACCAGATCACCGTCTACGGCACGGGTTCGCTGCCGCACGGCGACCTGGCGAACCTGATGAACGCCGAGCACGACAGGCTGGCCCATGGCTGAGAACACACAGAACCCAGAGACCGAACAGAACTCAGAGACCGAGCAGAACCCGGTGACCGTACAGAACCCGGGGACTACTCAGGACTCCGTAACTACACAGAACTCTGAGATTTCGCAGGGCGTGGACGTCGGGCAAAGCACTGAGACCGTGCAGAACACCGAGCCCGCGCAGAGCCTTGAGCCGGTTTGGGTCGCGGCCGATCCCGCACCGGCCAAGCCGAGGAAGCGCGTCAGGACGCGGACGCTCGCGATCGGGGCCGTCGCGGTCGGCGTGATCGGCGGCGTGGCGGGCGGCTACACGGTGCAGGCGATGCGCCAG
>JBOHCW010000022.1:0-2321 GCA_050725375.1 Actinocrinis sp.
TGACAGCGATGCCGTCGGTCATATCGTCGGCTGCTCGATTGGCCGTCACGGTGGACGCGCCGGACATCGGCGACGCGGTGACCACGAAGCGGAAGTGGTCCGCGGGAAGCGGAGCCGGCAACACATCGGTGCCGAACATCAGGGCACGCAGGTGCAGCGTCGCCGATGCGGCGGTCGGGGACCCGGCGCCGTTCACGTCGGTCGGCGGCGTGAGCCGTGTGCCATCAGCTTCGAGGAGTTCTTCCACGGCCGCGACGAACAGATCGTCCGGCAGTTCGGGCATCGCCAGCCTGCTCGCGGACTGGCGCAGTCTGCGCGCGTGATCCCACGGCCGGAATACCGCGATCGAGCCGTCCACGCGACGGTGCGCCGTCACGTCTTCGAACACGAACTGACCGTTGTACAGGGCGGACGTCGCAGGGTGCAGCGACAACGGCTCAAGCGGCAGGAGCTGCGGCTTGAGCCAGCCGGCCTCCGGCGAGTAGACCATGCTGAACATGTGGTCGGTGAAGGCGGGTGACGCGTCGCAGACGTCCGGCGTGATGAACTCGCCCGGCTCGCCGGTCGCGGGGGTCACCCGGCGCGAGGTCGAGATGATCGTCATCTGATTTCCTTGCGGGTCATGCGTCGAGTCCGGCCAGGTGGCGGGTAAGCCGCTCGACGCCCAGGCCGAAGCCGGCGCCGGACGGGATGCCTTCGCGCACGAGCTTGAGGTAGGGGCCGTACTTGGCCGGGTTCTCGCCGGTACGACGGATGCGGGCGAGGATCCGGGCGTATTCGTGCTCGTGTTCGCTGCCGACGACGAGGACGGCGCCCGGCTCGGACGGCGACGTGACGAGCCGGAAGTTGCGGTATGCGCATCCCTCGGCCTGGCCGCGGTCCGCGAACGTGTAGGCGGGCCGGTCGATATCGGTGACGAAGAAGGGGCGGGGCCGGTCGGCGAGATCGCCGGTCCGGCCGCTCTGGTACCGCTCGAAGGGCTTTCGGACCATCGCGTTGAGCCGGTCGGGGTCGGCGCCGAGCACCGCGAGGTCGTCCGCCGCGTGGTCCACCAGTCGCTCGACGACCCGGCCGATCAGCTCCTCGGCCAGGCGCATCACATCGTCGCGTGCGGCTCCGGCCAGCTCGACGTCGAGGCGGTACGACTCGGCGGGTACGGCGCCGGCGGACGGACTCGGACCGGCCCATTCGGGCTCGTATTCGCCGCTGCCCGGCAGTTCGGGGGCCAGATTCGGCGCGAGGTAGCAGATCCGGTCGAACAGGCGCAGGCCGGCCTGCCGGTAGAGCAGCGAGCTGCCCGACAGCCGGAAGCGCCGGCCGCGGAACTCGACCTCGGCCCGCCGGTCGGGCGGCTCGCCGGGCTCGGCGCTCGCGCTGAGGATCGGCGCGGGCAGCTCGACGAACCCGGTCGCGAACAGGTGGTCGCGCGCGGCGGCGAGGGTGTGGTGGCGCAGGCGCAGCAGCGCGCGTGCGCCGTCGTTGTTTGCGGTCGATAAGGGGGCTGACATTGGCACGGCGCGATCACCCGGCCGCGGACGACGCGCCGGCGCCCGCGTCGGTATCGGTATCGGTATCGGTCTCGGTCTCGGTCTCGGTGCCGGTGCCGGTGCCGGTGCCGGCTTCAGTACCGGTGCCGGTGCCCGCATCGAGGCCGGGGTTCGGACACGGGTCAGGGCCCGGCTCCGGCGCGGTCCAGTCCCCCGCCAGCCGATTGCGCAGCTCGGCCCGGTCGACCTGTCCGTTCACGGTCAGCGGCATCGCGTCGAGGCGGACGTACCGACGCGGGACCATGTGGGTCGGGATGCGCTTGCGCAGCCACGAGCGCGCCGCGTTCCGGTCGAGCGGGTCGCCGGTGTAGAAGGCCACGAGTTCGAACTCGTCGGCGCTCGCGCTCTTGCCGTCCCTATCACATGGCACTGCGATCACGGCCGCTTCGTCGACCAGCGCGTGCACGCGCAGCGCGCTTTCGACCTCGGCGGGCTCGACGCGGTAGCCGCGCACGTTGACCTGCTCGTCCACTCGGCCGAGATACACCAGCCGGCCGTGCTCCGAGCGCACGCGCGCGCCGGTACGGAAGTAGTGCTCCACAGCGACCCTGTCCGCCCTCTGATGCACCTCGACCGCGTCTTCGCCGCGCACGACAAACCGGCCGGCGTCGTCGCGGCCGTCCAGGTATCCGTCGAAGCGCTGTGAGCCGCGCACGCACAGCTCGCCCTCGCCGGACTCCTCGCCGTTCCCGTCGAGGATCATCTGGTCCAGGTGCTCGTGGATCGGACCCATCGGCACCGTGTCGTTCGAGGTCCGCGGCCAACGCGCGGGGT
>JBOHCW010000023.1:0-13046 GCA_050725375.1 Actinocrinis sp.
TCGAAATCGCGCCCGCGCCTTACCACGCGGCGCCCGCCGCTATTGGCGCACTCGCCCTAGACGCACTGATCATCGGTGCTCTCGCTGCCGGACTCTGGAAGTCACGGACGGCCGATACCCGGTGCGCCGCCACAGTCACCCCTGGTACTCCGTTCCAGCGAGCATCGCGGCCCATCTGCCCGGGAAATCGGGCAGCGTCTTGCCCGTCGTGGCCACGTTCTCCACCCGCACGCCCGGCACCACGAGGCCGAGCACCGCCGCCGAGGTGGCCAGTCGGTGGTCGTCGTAGGTGGCGAACTCACCGCCGTGCAGCGGCCGCGGGGTGATCACCAGCTCGTCCGGCCCCTCGACCACGTCGCCGCCGAGGTTGTTGATCTCCTTGGCCAGCGCGGCCAACCGGTCGGTCTCGTGCAGCCGGATGTGGCCGATGCCGTGCAGCCGCGAGGGCGAGTCGGCCAGCGCGGCGATCGCGGCGATGGTCGGGGTCAGCTCGGCCTCGTCGGACAGGTCGAGCTCCACGCCGTGCACGCCGCCGTCGCCGGTCACGGTCAGCCCGTCCGGCCCCAGCTCGCAGCGCGCGCCCATCAGCATGTAGATCTCGCGCAGCCGTTCGCCGGGCTGCGTGGTGTGCTCGGGCCAGTCGGCCACCGTCACCCGCCCGCCGGTCACCAGCGCGGCGGCGAGGAACGGCGCGGCGTTCGACAGGTCCGGCTCGATCGTCAGGTCCCGCGCGCGCACCGTGCCCGGCGAGACCGCCCAGCGGCGCGGCTCCGCCTCGTCCACCGCGACCCCGGCGGCGCGCAGCATCTCCACGGTCATCTGGATGTGCGGCTGGCTCGGCAGCCGCTCGCCGACGTGCCGCACCTCCACGCCGCGGCCGAACCGCGCGCCGGCCAGCAGCAGCGCTGAGACGAACTGCGAGGAGGCGGACGAGTCGATCTCCACCAGGCCGCCGGCCAGCGCGCCCGTGCCGCGCACGGTGAGCGGGAAGTGGCCCGGGTGCGCCGTGTCGTCGATGTCGGCGCCGAGAACGCGCAGCGCCTCGATCAGGGCGCTGATCGGCCGCTCGTGCGAACGCGGGTCGCCGTCGAAGCGGACCGGTCCGGCGGCCAGCGCGGCGATCGGCAGCATGAAGCGCATGACCGTGCCGGCGTTGCCGACGTCCACACTTACGTCCCCGCGCAGCGTCTCCGGCGGCGTCACCAGCCACGAGCCGTCGGCCCGGTCCTCGATCCCGACGCCGAGCGAGCGCAGCGCACCGGCCATCAGCTCGCTGTCCCGGCTGCGCAGCGGACGGCGCAGCGTGGACGGGCCGTCGGCCAGCGCGGCCAGCAGCAGCGCCCGGTTGGTCGCGGACTTCGAGCCGGGAACGGTCACCCGGGCGGTCACCGGTCCGGCGCTGACGGGTGCGTTCCAAAGCTCGGCGGTGGTCATGCCTCAAGCCTAGTGCCGCATGGTGAATCGCACGTCCGCCGCGCGTCGCCCGCAGGGATGGCGTGTGATCGCCGCCGTCGGCCGCGATGCACCTGTCGGTGCCGGGTGGCAGGCTTCGGTACATGTGCGGTCGATATGTGGTCTCCGCGACGCCCCAACAGCTCGCGCTGGACTTCGGCGCGGTGCTCGCCATTGACGAGTACCCGCCGGACTACAACGTCGCGCCGACCAAGCCGGTCCCGGCCGTCCTGGTGCGCGGCGAACAGCGGACGCTGTCCACGCTGCGCTGGGGGCTGATCCCGTTCTGGGCCAAGGACCCCTCGGTCGGCGCCAAGATGATCAACGCGCGGATCGAGTCCGCGGCCGAGAAGAGCGCGTTCAAGCAGTCCTTCTCCCGCCGCCGCTGCCTTTTGCCGGCCGACGGGTACTACGAGTGGCACGTGCTGCCGCCGGACGAGGACGAGGCCGCGCAGGCCGAGGCGGCGTCCGCGGCCAAGTCCGGCCGCAAGGCCAAGCCCAAGCCGCGCAAACAGCCTTACTACGTCCGTCCGACCGCCGGCGGCCTGCTCGCCTTCGCCGGGCTGTACGAGCGGTGGCGCGACGCCGAGGGCCGCGAGTTGTGGTCAGCCTCGATCCTGACCGCCGCCGCGGCCGAGCCGCTCGCCTGGCTGCACGACCGGATGCCGCTGACCGTGCCGCAAGGCGCCTGGGAGTCGTGGCTCGACCCGTCGGCCACCGACCCGGCGGCGGCGCGCGAGCTGCTCCAGTTCCATCCGCGGTGGACCGCGATCCCGGTCTCCACGCAGGTCAACTCGGTGGCCAACAACGGACCGGCACTCGTCGAGGCAGTTTCGCCGCAGCAGGCCGGATCGGGAATGACCCGACCCGAAACGCTGTTCTGAGCAGTGTGATGGCGACCATGGTTTCTGTGGGCACGCCCGGACGTGCGCCGGAGCTCACCCCCTCCCGAATCGTTGATGTGGTACCCCGGCGGCTATTCTCGGGGGAAGTCCGGCTGGAGTTCGCGCCGGATCCGAAGACGGAGGTGGGTATCACGGTGGGCACTGCCGCCGGAGCGCAGCCCGCGCACGGGGCGGAAGCGGAGCAGGTGGAGTCGGCGGCCGGGGAGAACCCGGTGGCGGACGAAACGGCCGTGCAGCGTGACGCGCGGTTCGAGCGCGACGCTATGCCGTTCCTCGACGCGCTGTATTCGGCCGCGCTGCGCATGACGCGCAACCCGGCCGACGCCGAGGATCTGGTCCAGGAGACCTACGCCAAGGCGTACGCGTCCTTCCACCAGTTCCGGCCGGGAACGAACCTGAAGGCGTGGATGTACCGCATCCTGACCAACACGTTCATCAACGGCTACCGCAAGAAGCAGCGCGAGCCGCTCGCGTCGGGCACCGACGAGATCGAGGACTGGCAGCTGCACCGCGCCGAGTCGCACAGCTCCAGCGGGCTGCGCTCGGCCGAGGCCGAGGCGCTGGACCACCTGCCCGACTCGGACGTCAAGGCGGCCCTGCAGTCCATCGGCGAGGACTTCCGGATGGCGGTGTACCTCGCGGACGTGGAGGGCTTCCCCTACAAGGAGATCGCCGACATCATGGGCACGCCGATCGGCACCGTGATGTCCCGCCTGCACCGTGGCCGCAGGCAGCTTCGAGAGCTGCTTTCGGACTACGCGGCGCAGCGCGGTTTCGCCGCCGCGACGGCGGGCGCGGACAGCGCCGACGCCGGTCCGGCGCACAGAAACGGCCACAGCGGGGACGCTGGAAAGGCGGCGACGGCATGAGCTGCGGCGACCCGCACGAAGTCGACTGCTCATCGGTCCTGGACCGGGTGTACGAGTACATCGACCACGAGATGGCCGACGACGACTGCGCGACCGTCCAGCACCATCTGGACGAGTGCGCGCCCTGCCTGGCCGAGTTCGGACTGGAGCAGGCCGTCAAGGCCCTGGTGCAGCGCAGCTGCGGCTGCGACACCGCACCCGAGGAGCTTCGCGGCAAGATCCTGGGCAAGATCAGGAAGGTCCAGGAGGGCTTGGCCGCGGACGTCGACGCCTGAGCTGAGAGGGCGGTCAGTGCCGTTTGCGTGAAACGGGGCTGACCGCCTTTTGCTGTCCCGGCGTCCCGTCCGAGGGCCGACGACGCCTCCGCCGCCGCCGGCCGAGTACACCCCCGAATACGGCCTGTATGGGTACGAGCACATAAAGTCGCGGCACTCGATAACAATCCGGATGTAATCCGGTGAATGCCGCGACACTTCGACAACTCTGCGTGATAGAGCCGTCACAGCCCGTCCGACCTGGCATCTTTTCGAGCGCATATTTCCACTCGGTCGACTGAATGGTGTTCCGTACGGCGTTACAGGTGGCACCATCGACTCGTTAGGCCCATCTGCCGGGTGTGCGGATCCCGGCGGGGGCTGAGGGTGCCCCGGTGCGGAGGGGTTACGTCGGATGACCGTTTTAGAGTTGCGCAGATCCGGTCCGGGGGCGGCTGTCAGGCCGCGGGTGGGCCGAGAAGTCGAGGATGGTCCGATGCCACACGGCGCGAGGCGTTACGCCGGCGCCGTGGCGTTCGCGGCGCTCGTGCTGGCGGCGGTGATCCTGCCGCTGACCGGCTGGAGCGCGGTCGACCTCGACGTGTTCTTCGGCGTCGCCGCCATGCAGGCGCTGATCGTGCTCACCTCGGACGTGCCCGCCTTCGGGCAGAGCTCCGGCGTGCCGGCCTCGGTCGCCGTCCAGCTCGCCGCGGTCATGACGCTCACGCCCGGTGCCGCGGCCGCGTCGATAGCGCTCGGCGCCCTGTGCGTCATGCTGCGCAGCGACACGGTGCGTGAGCGCACTTATCTCGTGGGCGCGGGCAGCTTCCTGACCGCCTCCTTCGCCGCGGCCGTCTATATCGCGGCGCACGGTTCCAGGACCCTGATGCACGCCTCGGAGCTGCCGCCGGTCCTGCTCACCGCACTGGCCCTCTCGCTCTGCCCGACGCTGCTGATCTGGCCGATGGCCGCGATCGGCGCGCGGCGCCGGCCGGCGGCCGTGCTGCGTGAGGCGCTGCTGCACACGATTCCGCGCAACGTCGCCTACAGCCTGGTCGGGCTGCTCGCCGCGGTGCTGTGGCTGAACCACGCCCGGTGGATGGCCGCCGTCGTGATGCTCGGCCCGCTGCTGGTCACCCGCTGGGCCGCCCGGCAGTACGCCCAGCAGCGCGCCGCGCACGACGCCACGGTGCGCGCGCTGGTCCAGGCCGTGGAGATCAAGGACCTGTACACCCGGGGGCACAGCGAGCGGGTCGCCGCCGCCAGCGAGATGATCGCGCACCGCCTCGGCCTGGACGAGGAGCGGATCTCGACCCTGCGCCACGCGGCGATCCTGCACGACGTGGGCAAACTCGGCGTGCCGACCCGGCTGCTGCAGAAGGACGGCAAGTTCGACGCGGCCGAGCTCGAAGCCATAAGAGTGCACCCGGTGCGCGGCGTCGACGTGGTGCGCGACATCGCGTTCCTCAACGAGGCCTACGCCGCGATCCTGCACCACCACGAGCGGATGGACGGGCGCGGCTACCCGAGCGGGCTGTCCGGCCAGACGATCCCGCAGTTCGCCCGGATCATCGCGGTGGCCGACGCCTTCGACTCGATGACCTCGACCCGCTCGTACCGTGCGGCCCGGCCGGTGCCCGACGCGGTGGCCGAGCTGCGCAAGTGCGCGGGCAGCCAGTTCGACCCGCTCATGGTCGAGGCGATGCGGGACGCGCTGGCCGAGGCCGAGCGCGAGGGGCGGCCGTGGCTCGGCGACGGCACGCCGCGGATCGCGCAGCCGCCGCAGGAGGGCGAGTTCGGCACGGTGCCGGGCCGCGCCGCGCGCGGCGGCGAGAGCGGGGCCGCGGTGAAGAACGCCGAGCGGGCCAGGACCCGCGCGCCCTTGTCGCGGATCAGGATCGCGACGGTCGTGGTCCCAGAGCAGCAGAGCCCTGACAGCGGCTCGCCCGCAGCGGCCGCCGCCGCGGTGCCGACCCGGTTCGACGACGGCGCCGCCGTCTTCGTCGAGCCCAGCGGGCCGTTCGACCACGACGACCCGTCGTTCGCGGTCCCGTCCCCGATGCCCGACCGGCGCGCCGCGGCGAAGGTCCCCGAGCCGCCGCCCGGCGCTCGGCGGGAGCGGCGATGACGGCGCCCACCGCCGCCGTCCGCGTTTCCGGTCAACTGACCGCCCCGGTCCTGCTGTGCGCCGTCGCCGTGGTCATCTGCGTCTCGTCGCTGGTCGCGCTCGGCGTGCGCGGCGTGGACCAGCCGGGCGCGGCCGCCGCGTTCGGCGCCGTGATCGCGTTCGGCGAGGCGATCCGGATCGCGCTGCCGCAGGGCCGCGACTCGGCTCCGCTGGCCTCGACCGCGGTCATCGGCTACGCGCTGTGCGTCTCGATCGACGGCCGGCGCACCACCTACGGCGTCGCCGAGGTGATCGCGGTCAGCACGCTCGCGACCGTGCTGGGCGTGCTCGTCCAGATGTACGCGGGACGCCAGGCGCGTCCCGGCTACGTGGCCCGGCGGATCGTCATAGCCGGGTTCACCGCGCTGGTCTTCCGCGTCTGGCTGGCGCGCGGACCGGCACGCGGCCTGCTGGACCTGCACGACGAGTCGATGCTCGCCGTCGTGCTCGCGGCCGTCGCGGTCTGCGCGGTGCTGCTCGACCACCTGCTCGGCACGGTGCTCGCGCAGCTGGAACGGGCCCGGGTGAACGGCGTGGGCGCCGGCCCGTCGCGCTGGGACCCGGCCGGGCTGGCGCCCTGGCCGCGGCCGAATCCGACGCTGCGCCGGCTGCTGGCCGCGTTCGGCGACGACTGTATGGCGACCGCGTGGGTTTGCCCGACCGTCGTCCTGTTCGCCGTCGCGATCGCGCTGGGCGCCGATCCGCTCGGCCTGTGGGTGCTGCCGATCGGGGCCGCGCCGATCCTGGTCGTACAGCGCTCGCTGCGCCGGTACGCCGAGATCAGCGCTACGTATCAGCAGACGATCAGGGCCCTGTCCCGGATCACCGACCTGGCCGACTACACCGAGAACGGGCACGCCCGGCGGGTGTGCCACCTCGCGCTGGCGATCGGCCGCGACCTGTCGCTGTCCGACCCGCAGCTGCTGGACCTCGAATACGCCGCGCTGCTGCACGACATCGGCCAGCTCTCGCTCACCGACCCGATCCCGGGCGGGGCGACGGTACTGATCGCGCCGGAGCGCGCCGCGTCGGTGGCCTCGCTCGGCGCGGCGGTGGTACGCCAGACCGGCGTGCTCGACCGGGTCGCCGACATCATGGAGCGCCAGGTCGAGCCGTACCGCGCCGACCTGGCCGGCCAGCCGGTCGCCCTCGCGGCGGCGATCATCCGCACCGCGAACGCGTACGACGACCTGGTCGGCGGGTCGGCGGACCAGGATGTGCGACTGGCGGCGCTGCGCCGCATCCGGCACGGGCTGGCCGCCCAGTACGACCCGCGAGTCGTCGAGGCGCTGACCCGGATCGTCGAGGCGGCGGCGCCTTAGGGCGACCGCTTAGGGCGACCGCACCTGACCCGGCCTACAAGTGGCCGGTCGAAAGATTGGCGAGCGTATCGCCGCGTGGCGGCCACGGCCTGTGCGACGATTTCGACAGCCGCCGCGCACGGCGCGTATACGGGAAGGGGTCCGCAGATGTCCGAGGTGGTCCACGCCGAGATGGTGGCCAACGTCGCCGAGGTGAACGTCAAGGTCGGCGACCTGGTGCAGGCCGGGGACGCGCTGGTGCTGCTGGAGTCGATGAAGATGGAGATCCCGGTGCTGTGCGAGGTCGGCGGCACCGTGTCCGAGATCGCCGTCGTACCGGGGGACGTCATCCAGGAGGGCGACCTGATCGCGGTGCTGGACTGACCGCGCCCGGCCCCCGGAGAATCGGTCGACCACCGCCATGATCGACGGCATACCGCTGCCCGCCGCCCTCGCGGCCCGTCCGCGCGACGAGCGCGGCTACCCCTCGCTGGCCATCACGCCCTGGGAGGACGGCGTACCCAGGTTCGCCGCGACCGGCACGGCCCGCACGTTCATCTGCGCCGCCGAACGGCGCTGCTCGGTCTGCGGCACGCCGATGGAGCCCGGACCGGTCTGGCGCGTGGTCGCCGCACCCGAGGCCGACGCCATCGACGCCGCGCTCGCCGAAGGCCGTACGTACGTCAACCGCGCGCCGACGCAGGAGGCGCCGGGGCATCGTTCGTGCATGCTGTTCGCCTCGATGGTGTGTCCGTACCTTGCTCGGCCGAACGCACGCAGCGGAACGCCGGTGACCACTCCCGCCTTCGACCGGCCGCGTGGCACTGTGCGCGGTCTCGGGGGAGCGGTGGTCGGCTTCGAGGAATACGAGGCCGCATACCAGGACGACAGGGTGCTGTTCCGTTTCACCGGCCTGGGCGAGTTCCGGCGCCACCAGTACGGGCTGGAGCATCTCAGCGCATTGGCCGACGCGGTGGCCGCCGAGGCCGGCCGGCCCGCACCGCCACCGTGCCCTGACTATCTGCTCACCGACGAGGACGCCGCCGAGCGCCGCTTCGCCGGACTGCTGCGCCGCTGACCGACGGCCGGCTCCGGGCCGGCTGAATGCGGAGTCGACCAACGCCCGAGCAGTTCGAAGCCTGCCAAACACCCTCTTACCTTGTGACAAAACCGTGACGACTTCGATTGTCCCGATCCGCGACCCCGACGTCTCTTGTGTGCAGGGTGCGAATACAGGGTCGACCTTCACGCAGGGGGAAACGGGTCCATGTCAGCTCTTCGTCAACGTCTCGCGGTGTCCGCGGTTCTGGCCACCTCGCTGACCGTCGCGGCCGCCGGCTGCGCCTCGAACTCCACGCCGGCCGCCGGCGCGATCGGCACGCTGCCGCCGAGGGCGTCCGCGTCCAGCACCGGGTCCGCGAACCCGAGCGCGGTGCCGGCCGCGAAGCCGGCGCGGCTCTCGGTCGGCGCGCTGCTCGAATCCGACGGCACCTCGACCGTCACCGTCGGCGGCCGGAAGATCACCTTTCCCACGGCCGTCACCGACGCCGCGTGGTCGCGCGACGGCAGCCGGCTCGCCTTCATCGACGCCGACGGCAACGTCGACAGCAGCCGCCCGGACGGCACCGGACGCCTCGTGCTGACCAAGCATCGGACCGGTGTGACCCGGTCCGACCCGACCTGGGAAGGCGGCGAGATCCTTTACGCGCAGCGCAACGCGGCGGGAAGGACGATCATCACCTTCGTCGAGGGCAACGGCTCTTTCACCCAAGGGGCCGACAGCGACGCCGTCGTCGGCGTGGCGCCCGGCGCGAACCAGCTGGACGCGACGCAGGACGGTAACAGCGCGCCCAGCGCGGGCCCCCCGAACAACTTCTCGGACAAGCGCGTCGTGATCGGCCTCCAGCACCGGGGTTCCGGCGGGTCAGAGGTGTGGATCCAGGACGAGTTCCAGCGCGGCCAGTCGTCGGTGAAGGTCGGCGCCGGCACCGACCCGGCCGTCTCGCCGGACGGCTCCGAGGTCGCCTACCTCGGCGCGGACGGACAGATCCGCATCGTCTCCAGCGTGATGAAGAACGGGTCGAAGGCCGGGCCGAGCACCGTGATCACCTCCGGCCTGTCCGGTGCGGGCCACCTGACCTGGACCGCGGCCGGGGACCGGATCGTGTTCAGCACCGCGACGGGGCTCAAGGCCGTCCAAGCCGAGCCGGCCGGCGGCGCGGACTCGAACGCGCCGGCCATGGTCGACGGTACGGCGGGCGCTTCCACGGTCGCCACGTTCCTGGGCGCCGCGGCCGACCGCGCCGAGCGTCTCGGCTCCGGAGACCCGATCGCGGACGCGATCGTCGTGAGCAAGGCGCGTTGGGAGGGCATGAAGACGTTCGCGTACTCCCAATCGCAGAATTACGCGATGAACGCCACGCTCGCCAACCCCGACGACCCCGACGCCGCGGCCCTGTCCGGCGGCGAACCGGTGTTGTACACCGCCGCGGGATCGCTGGACCCGCGCACCAAGGCCGAACTGCAGCGGCTCTTCGGCGCGCCGGACCGGACCAACAACATCTCGCCGGTGATCACCATCGTCGGCGACGACGCCATGATCTCCGCGTCGACGGAGAAGGCCGTGCAGAACTTGGGCTACCACACGCAGCGGATCAGCGGCGCGGACCGGTACGCGGTGAACGCGGCGGTCCTCGCCCAGGCTCCCGTCTCCGGCGTGCTGAAGGCGGTCGTCGTGTCCGGAGACGACCCGGCGCTCGCTGCGGCCGAGGCCTGTGGGGGATGCCAGATCGTGCTGACGAAGGGCACCGTGCTTCCCGCCGCCGCCGCGACGTACCTGTCCAAGCTGGGTGACGGTGCGAACGTCTACGCGGTCGGCTCCGAAGCGCAGCAGGCGCTCAACGCCTGGAACGGCAAGCCGCCCGGCCTGACGGTCTCGCCGATCGTCGGCCGCGACGCGGCGGAGACCTCGGCCCTGATGGCGCGTCAGATGTTCGGCCTGGCCACGGGCGTGGTGCTGCTCGACCCGCAGCAGCAGACGGACCGCGCGGTGGCGCTCGTGGCCGCGCAGCAGTTCGCGTACCCGGTGCTGCTGATCGATCCGGCCAAGGGCATGGAGCCGGCCACGAGCAGCCTCCTACAGGACTTCTCGGCCGGATTCGACACCACGATCGTGATCGGTCCGATCGGCCGCATCTCGGACACGTTGATCACTCAGCTCGGCGACCAGGTCTCCGGCCCGTTCGGCTTCACCTTCGCCGCGATGATCTAAGACGATTCTAAGACGATCTACGACGGCGCGCGTCTACTGCCGGGCCGGCGCGTGGACGCTCCCGTGCACGGAGCAGCGCGCCGTCCACCCGGCGGGCACCACCTGTACGACCATCCGCCGCGCGCACTGCGCGCAGTAGCGCGGCGGTTCGAGCTCCAGGCCCGCCTCGCACGAGGCGTGTACGTCCTCGCTCATCGGTTTGCCGCATCGGCCGCAGTAACTCGCGGCCGGTGCGGCTTCGGCGTCTGCGGTCACTTCAGGACCCTCGTTCACGCCGGCAGCTCCATCGCGTACGAAAGCAGGCTCAGGCCGGGGCGCGGCGCCCAGTCACGCTCGGGCGTGCGTTGGAAGCCCATCCGTGCGTAAAGCCGCTGCGCGGCGGCCATATCGGATTGCGTACACAGCACGAGGCGCGGGCCGCCCGCCGCCTTCGCCCGCGCGATGCACGCGCGCACCAGGTTCTCGCCCACACCTCGCCCGCGCGCCGACTCCAGCACGGCCAGGATGCGGATCTCGTGCTCCTCGTCCACACCGAGGTTGCGCCACGGCGAACCCGGCGCGGCGTGCAGCACGGCGCCCAGCAGGCCGTCGGTGCCGTCATCGAGTGCGACCAGCGTCGTCGTCGCCGGGGACTCGAAGCGGCTACGGGTGTCCCGCAGCACCTCCAGATAGTCCGGATGCACCAGCCCGTCGCCGTAGACCTCGACCGTGACCGCGCCGACTTCGTCCAGTTCACTCTCGCGGGCTTCCCGCACCACAACGTCCATGGCTCCCCATCCTCGCATTACGCGAGTCCGGGGAGCCACGGAGAACGGGAGGATGATCACCGAGAGGTTACGCGGCGGCCGGTTCCGGCGTCGGCGGCTTCGCGGCCTCCACCTCCTCGTATTCGTAGTCCTCGGGCGCGGTCTGGTCCACGCCCGCCGGGACCTTGGCCGCGCGCAGCACGAAGTTGGCCACCACGAGCACCACCAGGTTGACCACCAGCGCGCTGACCGCGATGTACGACTTCTGATGCGTCCACGGCACCAGCGCCACCTGCGAGGCGAAGTGCGACTGCGTCGCCGACTTCTGCTGCCAGGCCACCACCGCGCCGTACACGATGCCGCCCGCCCAGCCGAGCAGCAGCGCCCAGCGGTGGAAGTACCGGGTGTAGAGCCCGAACACGATCGCCGGGAAGGTCTGCAGGATCAGCACCCCGCCCAGCAGCTGGAAGTTGATCGCGCTGGTCGCGTCGAGGCTCAGCACGAAGGCCAGCGCGCCGAACTTGACCAGCAGCGAGACCAGCTGCGAGACCTGGGTCTGCTCCTGCGGGCTCGCCTGCGGCCGGATGAAGTCCACCCAGATGTTGCGGGTGAACAGGTTCGACGCGGCGATCGACATGATCGCCGCCGGCACCAGCGCGCCGATCGCGATCGCGGAGAACGCCACGCCGGCGAACCAGGACGGGAACGCCCAGTCGAACAGCGCCGGCACCGCGTGCTGCGCGTTGCCGTTCAGCGAGGCCATGGTGAAGTGCGCGGCGATGGCCATGTAGCCGAGGATCGCGATCAGGCCGAGCATCAGCGAGTACGCGGTCAGTGCGGCCAGGTTCCGCCGCACGGTGCTGCGCGCCCTGGTCGCCAGTACGCCGACCTGTGCGTGCGGGTACATGAACAGCGCCATCGCCGAGCCGATCGCCAGCGTCGCGTACGGCAGCGAGTTGCCCTTGGCCAGCAGGATCGAGCCCGACGGCTTGCCCGTCTTCGGGTTCGGCGTGGTCAGCTTGGTTTGCGCGGCGTCGAACACGTGCGACCAGCCGCCCGGGATCCGGGTCGGGATGTAGATGATCGCCACGATGACCGTGATGTAGATCAGCGCGTCCTTGACGAACGCGATCAGCGCCGGAGCGCGTAGACCGGACGTGTACGTGTACGCGGCCAGCACCGCGAAGGCGATGAACAGCGGCAGGTCCTTGGACCAGGTCGAGCCGTTGCCGCCGATGCCGATGACGTCCAGGCACGCCTGGATGCCGATCAGCTGCAGCGCGATGTAAGGCATCGTCGCGACGATGCCGGTCACCGCTACTGCGAGCGACAGGCCGCGTGAGTCGTGCCTGCCCTTCACGAAGTCGGCAGGCGTCACGTAGCCGTGCTTGCGTGAGACCGACCACAGCCGTGGCAGGAAGATGAACACCATCGGCCAGACCAGGATCGTGTACGGCACCGCGAAGAACCCGAGTGCGCCGCCGGCGAAGATCGCGGCCGGCACGGCGACGAACGTGTACGCCGTGTACAGGTCGCCGCCGAGCAGGAACCAGGTGACGAAGCCGCCGAACGAGCGGCCGCCGAGGCCCCACTCGTGGATGTGCTTGCGGTCGACGCCCGTGCGCCGCCAGCGCGCGGCCAAGAAGCCGAGTACCGCGACCGCGACGAAGAAGAAGACCACGACGCCGAGTTCGGTGCCGTTGATCGGCTTGCCGGCGGCCAGCGTGGCGGAGGCGGAGAGGGAGGCGTGCGCGGTCACCGGCCGGCCTCCGATCCGCCGTCGCTACCGTCGTGCGCGGCCGTCCGGGACGAGCGGCGGGCCGCCTCGTCCCGCTTGACCACCTGGAAGGCGATGGCCATCAGCACCGCGGTGATGACGACCCAGAGCAGCTGATACCAGTAGAAGAACGGGAATCCGAGCCATTTCGGATCGACCTTGTTGTAGCTGGGAATCCAGAGCATCGCGACGAAGGGCGCGATCAGGCAGACCGCGGCGACCAGTCGCGGCGCGGACAGCAGCGGCCGCTTGTCCGGTGGTGGGCTCGGCTGGTCTTGACCGATAGTCATCTCAACCTCCTGGC
>JBOHCW010000024.1:0-2743 GCA_050725375.1 Actinocrinis sp.
CTCACCCTGGCCGCTTGACATCCATAAGAGCATCCCCCGACCGGGCCGGGCTGCCCGAAGACGGCCGCACGCGCCGCGTCCCCGGCCTGCGCCGCGACGAGGTCGCCCGCCTGGCCGGCGTGAGCACGGAGTACTACGCCCGCCTCGAACAGGGCCGCGCCGGCAACCCCTCCGCCGAGGTGCTCGACGCTTTGGGCCGAGCGCTCCAGCTCAACGCGGACGAAGCCGAACACCTGCGCGACCTGCTCGCCCGCCCGAGACCGGCAGGCGCGACAGCGGTCCGCCGCAGCCCGACGCCGCCGCAACGCGTGCGCCCCGGACTGCACCTGACGCTGCAAACCCTCGACCGCGTACCCGCGTTCGTCCTCGGCCGCCGCCCCGACGTACTGGCGACCAACCGCCTGGCCCGAGCCGTGCTGACCGACTTCGATGCCTTACCCGCGCCGTCGCGGAACCTCGCCCGCTACGTCCTGCTCGACCCCGCGGCGCGCGACCGCATCGTCGACTGGGACCGCAACGCCGCCGAAACCGTCGCCATGCTGCGGCTCGAAGCCGGCCGCTACCCGAACGACCGCCAGCTGTCCGACCTCGTCGGCGAACTCACCGTGCGCCTGCCCGAGTTCACCGGCTGGTGGAACGACCACACGGTGCTCAGGCGCACGCACGGCGTCAAGCACTACCGCCACCCGATCGTCGGCGAGCTCTACTTCAACTACGAGGCGTTCCCGGTTCCCGGCGACGCCGACCAGAACCTGTGCGTCTACAACGTCGAACCCGGCTCGGATACGGAGCGTGCGCTCGGCATACTCGGCAGCTGGACAGCCCCGCAGCCGGCGTCCGTGACGGCGCAATCAACGCACCGGGCGCAGTCGACATAGGCAGTTCACATAGGCAGTCCACATAGGCTGTCGAGATGATCGGCCCAGCGTCGTTGGCACGATCGCTGGTAGGAAGGGGTGACACGTGACGTTGCCGGAGCGACCAGAGCCCCGAGCCGACGACCCGTTCGCCGGTCGGCCGCCGACCAGTCACGAACGGATGACCGGCGTGCCCTGGGACGCGTCGTACCAAAACGGTCCCGCGCCATGGGACATCGGCGGGCCGCAGCCGGCAATCGCGCAATTGGCCGCGGTCGACTCGTTCGCCTCACCCGTGCTTGACGCGGGCTGCGGAACCGGTGAGAACGCGCTGCTGCTCGCGTCGCTGGGTCTGTCAGTCCTCGGCGTCGACGTGGCTGAGACAGCGCTCGCGATAGCCCGGGGGAAAGCCGCCGGGCGCGGCATCGAGATTGAGTTCGCCACTGCCGACGCGCGCCGACTGGGTCTCTTGGGGCGGACGTTCGCGACGGTTCTGGACTGCGGACTGTTCCACACGTTCGGCGGCGAAGAGCGGCGAGGTTACGTGGCCAGCCTCGCATCAGTGACCGAATACGGCGGAACCCTGTACGTGCTCTGTTTCAGCGACGAGGGCCTCGCAACCGAGATCGGACCGCACCCGGTCGGCCGGGACGAACTGATCGAGGCGTTCAGCCGCGCGACCGGCTGGAACCTCGCCACGGTCGAGCCGGCCCGAATCTCGACGAGATTCCACGCCGCCTCCGGCGGGCCCGCCTGGCTGGCGACGATCAAGCGCATCCGGCGGCAGGCTGAGGACGCGCCGTCGATGCGATTCTCGTGACCGCTACCAATCGCGAGCCTTCCGCTCGCGCCGGGTGCGGGTCCTGAGACGGTGCCCGCCGTGCGCCGGTCGGATGGGCGGACACCGGTTCGGTTGCCGTGGCCGACCGCTCACCAGTTGTGCGGGTGCGCGTGATGGCCTTCGAACACTGAACCGTACGGCGGGTCGGGGACCGGGCGCGCCTTGGTGTCGTCGCGCGAGTAGGACAGGTTGTCGACGACTGAGACGACGCCGTCAATTCGGCGCACGGCGTTGACCGCGATCTGCGTCATGCTGCGGGTCTCCATGCTCCCGACCAGCGTGACCACGCCGTCCTCCACACCGATGGTCCAGCCGGACGGGTCGAGCCAGAACTGGTCGACGAGCAGTTCGCGCACGTCCTGGTGCAATTCGGCGTCGGAGCGCAGGAACACCTTCAAGATGTCCACCCGGCTCACGATCCCGGCCAGCCGGCCGTCCGCGTCGACGACCGGAAGCCGCTTGACCCGCGAGCGCTCCATCCGCCGCGCCGCGACCGGCAGCGCGGTGGCCGCCGCGACGGTGACGGCGGGCGCGGTCATCAGCTCGGCGGCGGATTCGGCGCGTGCCTTCTGCCGCGCGTGGTGCTCGCCGAGCGAGACGGCGGGACGGGTGGTCGGCGCGTCTTGTGACCTGGCCTCCTTAGGCAGCAGATCAGCTTCGGAGACCACGCCGATGACCAGGCCGTCGTCGTCGAGGACCGGCAGAGCGCTGACGTGGTGCTCGGACAGCAGCTCCGCGACCTGCTTGTACGTCGTGTCTGGCCGGGCGGTGGCCACGCGCTGGATCGGGGTCATCACGTCGGCGACGGTCTTGTGCGCCATGGTCGTCCTCCTTCGCCAGGCGTATCTCGCCGGGCAGAGCACACGGGCAGTGCTCGTCACGACAAGCATCTCGCCGAAACCCGTCCGCGGCCCGGGCCTGGAGTTTCGCTGTTAGGCGGCTGCTAAGGCACTGGTCAGGGTTGTGCTCGGGTTTTGCCGGGATGGGCTGTGAGCTGGGCTGACGGCGTTAATTCGGGCGCGGCGGAAGGCGATGAGCATGTCGT